>JBGTEI010000146.1:0-10879 GCA_041747875.1 Pyrinomonadaceae bacterium
CGCCAAAATGCCATAAACAAAAATACCCGCTTATAAAATCAAAGTTGAAATTATAAACGAGTAGGTAATGAATGTCAGTTGGATATAACTTTTAAACTCTTTCGCCGCGGTACAGATTCAATTTCTCGCTGTTCTTATAGAGCGAGTATCCAAGTGTAATTGCGAACACGATCGAGAAATAGAACGTTACAAAGCTTCCGATAAAGGTCACCGCCGGATTGCCAAATTGACCAAAGTTAAACGGTGAGAAAACCACTCCAAGTGTCGCAATCACGATTCCGGACATCATTGAGAGAAGAAATCCCATTACGAGTATTTTTATGTAATCGAGACCTAAATGCTTTATCGTGTCGATCCCCAGCAATGGGTTCAGCGTTGACCAAAACGATCGTGTGTAGCCGGCAACGGCGCACGCAGCCGGAAAATAGAAAAGCCCCCAAAGAAAAGCGATACCTGCAAAAATAAGCAAGATGCCGGCGCGTTTCGCAACCTCCAAAAACATCGCTTGCCCAGCTTTCACTTGTATCTCAGATATCTGTTCAGTGGGATTTCCTGCGGCCTCAGCCTGCATTGCAGGATCCTCAGTGCTTTCGCTTTTGGCAAGCTCACCTAGTTTTCCAAATTCCGCTTCTTGTTTGATCGTTAACTGCTGTTCGTCGGTAATACCCTCAGCTTCCTGCGTTTCACGATCAATTACTGAATTCCGTTCTTTATATTTTTGTGAAAGTTCTTTTATTTTCTTAAGATCGACCTGAGGATTCGTTTCGGCTGACTGCGAAATATTTAGTTGACCGGGATTTTTTACTTGGCCCGAAATTGAACTCCACGCCATCCAGCCCGCGCTGAAAATCAGAATGAAAAAGAGGCCAAACGAAGAAAGATAAACCGCGATGCTTAGAAAAAACGGATGAACAACGTCATCCCAGATCGAAAATTCATCAAAACTCGGCATAAAATCGCGTGTCGTAAAACCCTTCGAGAAATTGTCGATCGAATTCGCCAAAACCCCAAAAGTCAGAGCGTTACCAAAAAGTACGCAAATTAAGCCGGCGGCGGCCATAACACTCCCGCCCAAGCCTGCTGCGCTTTTCCCCAAACTCAAAAATGCGAACATCAATCCGCCAAATACGAGACTCGCCTTATATCGAAACGGATATCCGAGGGCCTTTCCAAAATCATTAAATCCGAAGCCGTGCGAAATATCTTCGTTATATTGAACGGACCGAATATGTTCGCTTCGCAACGCATCTATTTCGCTGCAAAAAGCGCCGCAATATGGACAAATCTTTACCGTACCGCCGTAGCTCTTTGGACATTGCTTGCAAAATGCGTGTTCGCAAGTCCCGCAAACGAATTTTGATGAAATTTCCGGATGTATACTGCACTGATCTTGGTTTATCGGCTGACCGATAGAAGATACCGGTGGCGCCGACTCTTCGATGTTCGGAGGTTCTTGAGACAACGGATCTTCCTCCGAATCCGTCGATTTTATATCTAAGACTTCGTTAACCGATATTTTGTGTAGTTCAGGAGGTGTACTGCCGTTTGCTTTCGCTTCAAAAAATTTGGTAAGTGCGGGAACCTTTCCGGCTTCAAGCCAACGAAGATTTCCTCTGCTTACTTTATCGGATTCGAGTAATGAACTTTCAGCGATCCACTTTACCAGTTCGGAGAATTCCGCTTCGTAAGTTTCGCCGTTTACGCTAGCCTGCCAGATCTCGGTTGGATCGATCATATCTGATTCACCTGTAGTTTTGAGACTTTATGCTGCCGACTTGGCGGGTGATTCGCTGTCCGTAGTTTTATTGCCGGGTTTATGATTGTTGAGTTTCACGCGGCCAACACCGATCTGACCGTCAGCACACGCTTCGATCAGCGCGTTTACAACATGAATATCGTAGCGCGTACCGACAAACGTTTTTATTCGTTCGATCGCCTCGGGAAGATCCATACCCTTTTGATATGGACGATCGATCGTCATCGCGTCGAACGTATCTGCGACTGAAACGATCTTCGCCTGTAATGGAATTTCCTCGTCGCTCAAACCCTGTGGGTAGCCCATACCGTTGACCATTTCGTGGTGCATATACATTCCGGGAAGAAACTCAGCCATTGCCGGGATGTTTTTCATGATCTTATATCCTTCCTGAGGATGGGTTTTCATGATCGTATATTCCTCATCGGTGAGTGTCGAAGGTTTTTTAAGGATCGCATCATCGATACCAATTTTCCCGACGTCGTGCAATAAGGCACTGATCCTCAAAGTTTCGAGTTCATCTTCACCCATTTTTAGGCGTTGGCCGATCGCCACCGAAACGCGCGAAACTCTTTCTGAATGACCACGCGTATAATGGTCTTTACCATCAATTGCTGCTGCTAAAGCTTTTACCGTTCCAACGAAAAGTTCTCGATTTTCCTTTGCCGCTTGGGCCAATCTGGCAATGTGGTCTTCCAGATTCTCCGTCATGGAATTAAATGCAGTACCGAGTGTGCCTATCTCGGTAATACTTTTCATTTCGATCCGATGTGAAAAGTCACCGGAAGAAATCGTTTGAGCGGCCGAGACTAAACGCATAAGCGGCGAGGTTAATTGCCTTGCCAAAATAGTTCCGAAGATTAGCGTGATCAGGGCTAATACGCCGCTTATCAGCCAGGTTTGACGCCGCATTTCTGCAACTGAAACAAGCGCCCTTTCTTCGTCCTGCATTACAATTACGCCGAATTTTAAATTTTCGCTTATTACCGCCGTCGAATACGCGCCGATCATCTTACGCGTTTCACCTTTATATTCGGTTGTAAACGGCAAGAGAGCGGATTGGATCTGATTTTTGGTTGCCGCCCATTCCTGTACGATTTTTAGCTCATTTAGAGGTTGTCTGCTTGTTACACGGGCTGAATTGGGATGGAAGATCGCTCGTCCCTTTTCATCAACGACAAAGATCAGAGGGGAGCCGCTGTCCCATAATTCGGCCTCGCTCATCGGTTCGTCCGAGATCGCTTTCGACAACCCCTGAAGCGATGCTATTGCAACCGCGGCACCGGCGATCTCTCCTTCAACAACTATTGGCGAAGCGATCGCGAGAACTAGTTCGCCATTTCTTTTTATGACCTCAGGTTCGCCAACGACGGCTTCTTTGCTTTCCAGTTTTGAAAGAACTTCGCCGGAGATCTTTTCGATCTCTTGTTGGTTTATTGTTTCTGCGCGGAATGCGGAAAGCGACTCGCCCTGAACGGGCTTAACAAATAATGCAAGCAGATTTTCATCGCTGCTAACATTTTCGGCGATCTTTTCCTGTGTTCGCAAGGAAAGCAAACTTTCCTTTGTGTCTACGAATTCAAATAGTTCACGATATCCGTTAACCAAGCGAACATATTTACGTCCAAAGATCTCAATTCTATTTGCCTTATCACGCACTAATTCCGTCTGATACCGCCCTTCCGCAGATCGGAGTTCTCTTCCGCTTCGATCCGACAAGAACCAACCGGTGATCAGCAACGGAACGACTCCGACTAACAGTAGAGTTAGAAGCACAACGTACCGCAAACTTATTTTACTTTTTTCAATTGCCATTTTTTTATCGATGGAAAGGGTGTGCTCGGCAGGAGGGGGTGTATCGCCAACAAGTATGTTATCTTACCGTATTGGTTTAGGTCAAACATATTTATTGTGTTGGCATATGTACAACATTAAACGTTTGCCGCATTCGAAATCAGAAAGGCTATTAGAAGCTGCTGCGAATTTGGTTAAATCGAATATTTAAGATTCAACTTTTGAGTGCCGTGCTTGACATCATTCAAGACAGGTACGTATAGTTTGAGATTGACAATTAAGCCATCCTAGCTCAGTTGGTAGAGCAACGCATTCGTAATGCGTAGGTCGTCGGTTCAAATCCGATGGATGGCTCCATTCTTGAAAAAAGGTGGCCAAAATGGCCGCCTTTTTTTGCCCATAACGCGGCATTGTGCCTATACGGGTAACAATTTGTTCATTTTGATACTTCCCGGTCAATTTTTTTATTAATAACTATGACCGCCTTGTACCACTTCAAAAGCTCGGCGCAATTCTGTCTGTCGTAACAAGGACTTCAATTTAATTAAGATATGTCGCTCTTTAGTTTACATCGCTGTTTACGAAGCCATTTTCCAGCAAGTAGTCAATTATTAGCAATGCATTTGCCTCGGCACTTAACTGCACGGTATCCAATGTAATTTCAGGTTTTAAGGGTCTCTCATATGGAGCGTCAATTCCGGTAAAGTTTTTAATTATTCCCTTTCTGGCTTGGGCATACATTCCTTTTGGATCGCGCGCTTCGCATACTTCTATTGGAGTTTCGACAAAGACTTCGACCAAATGGTTTTCTCCGATCAGATTTCTGATATCGTCACGAGTGGCACGGTACGGACTGATCGCTGCACATATGACGATCCCTCCATGCTTAACGATCTCACTGGCAACAAAACCAATCCGACATAAGTTTCCCGCCAAGCAGAGCCGACCAAGAAGTCAGAATGAAAAGAGCTATTGAACGACAAACGAAAAAACGGGGGGACCGTTGAGGACCTACTAAAATAGTCCAATCTTGAAGCGGATGTTATCTCTCAAGTGCTAACATCAGGAGGACAAGTTGAATTAAGTTAAGGCTCAGATCAAGTGTCTCCTACTCACGCATTGCTTATCCTTCTAGCGAAGTTAATCTGAAGATTTGGAATCAACTTCAATAAAACGTTCCAACAATTATATCCTCTTTACAATAACAAGCGTAATATCGTCGTTTGCCGGAGCAGTTTTTGTAAAATCCGATAATGACGACTCGATCTTATCGCGGAGTCCGGCCGCTGAGCGGGAAAGATTATTCTTAACTACATCACGCAGGCGGTCCATACCATATTCTTCGCCATCAATATCTGCTGCCTCAGACACACCATCGGAAAACACGACCAAAGCTTCGCCTTCCGAAAGAATTGTTGTACCGAGTTCATAATCTGCAAGCGGCATGATCCCGAGAGGGAAACCACCGGATTCGAGTTCTTCAACCTTTCCGTCACTCCTCGCTACCAACGGCGGATTATGGCCGGCATTTATGTAATTAAGTTCCCCTGTTAAAGGATCCAATTCAGCAAGGAAAAATGTAATAAACCGATTTGCCGGTGTATTGTACGCCAAATATTGGTTAACCGAAGTAACTGTCTGCATCAACGAACTTTTCGCAGAGGTTTGGGCATGTATTGCAGCGTGAAGACTCGACATTAAAAGCGCGGCTGCGGTACCCTTTCCGGATACATCACCCAGCGCAATTAGCATCTTGCCGTCATGTTTCGGAATAAAATCATAATAATCGCCGCCTATTTCATAGCAGGCAAAAGAGATACCCTGAAGCTGATAGCCGTCAATTGTGGGGGGTGCCGAAGGCTGAAAACGCTGTTGAATCTCAGTCGCCAATTCAAGTTCATGCTCCATTCTTTCGCGCTCGATTCGCTCTTCCATAAGCGTCGCGTTTTCGACACGAATCGATGCAACCGAGGCTAGCGCCGTCAGGATATTTAGATGTTCTTCGGTAAACGTATTTTCATAAGTCGGACTGTCGGCATAAATGATCCCAAACACGACCTCTTCATTTACACTGAGCGGAACCGCAAGAACCGATCTGACTCCAAGAAGAGCCATCGTTTGACTCGCAAATTTCGGATCGTGCTGGGCATCGGAAGTAAGAACCGATTTATGGTTGACCATCACTTCTTCCATAACAGTCCGGCTTATCCGCACCTCTTCAGGCTGATCGTCGTCTTTCCCGCGCTCGCGGGCGACCGCGATCTTCATCCCGTCTTCGGCGGTTGGATCGCTCAGCATGATTACGCATCGATCCGCAGGAACCGCTTCAAAAACAAGAGTCGCGACTTGATCCAAGGTGTCATCGAGTCCGCTTGCAGAAAGGAGCGTTACTCCTACTTTGCTTATCAAGCCCAGCAGTTCATTTCTTGAAGAAAATTGTGATTCCAATATTTCAGAAGTTGGGTTCTTCCTCGTGGAAAATGAGATCGTATGCGCCGGATCAAGAGACTGAGTACGATCCGCGATTAGAGTGGCATTTTTCGTGATCTGTTTTGCCTCATCTTCAAACATTATTCGGGTTTCCCCGATCTGAATCTCTCCGCCCGGAAGTATTGGGATCGGCATTGAAACGACAGAACCATTGTATCTGGTCCCGTTTGCTGAACCGAGATCCTGGAGCCAATAATTATCGCCTTCTTTTCGAACTTCTGCGTGCAGTCTCGACGCAAACGCGTCGGGTATACAGATATCGCTTCGGGCCGAACGTCCGATCGTAGTTCTCAAGCGGGTTACCGGAAATGTTTCCGAGCTACTATCCGCATTTGTTACTAATAATTGAGCCATGTTTGATTTTATCCACGCAAACGAAATAACAAGACGCTACTTTTTCCTATCCGCGTTAACTGATTCACTACTTCTGGTAATTTTTTTTGAACCGTAGACCAAAACTGTCCCACTCAAAACGTCGTGCAGTGCGCGCCCTTTCTTATTAAAGATAGAAACGATATATCCTATCCCTCCCGTTAATATCGTTATCGGATATCCAATAAAATGCCTGAGAATTATCAGTGCAAATCCAGGCGATCCGCCGTCTAGCTTTGCCACTCTCAAACCTGTAAACATTTTCCCAATAGTTTGGCCGCTAAACATCGGGAAAATAAGAAAATTGGTAAGCGCAAGCAAGATCATTATCAACCATCCGACACTATTGATCTCACTATTGAGTAATTTAGCGCCGTCGTTTCCAACGGATCTTCCTAAAAGAAGGCTCGCAACCGGAATCGCAATAACAATAATATAGTCGATCAAAAGCGCTCCGCATCTCAATAAGAATGGCGCTTTCAATTTCTCCGCATCAAAACCTGAAATTACATTTTCATCCATCGTTATTGTTGCGGGTATCAGATTTTCTGCCCGTGCACTCATAAATCGTAATTGTCCCTTATTTTACAAACGCTATATCAACCCACAAGAAAATGTAAGATCGTGTCACCCATCTGAATCTTGTCACCGTTAGTTAAAACGTGTGATTGATGCGGAGCCAACCGGATCGAATCGTTTCTGGGCGATTTAAGTAAAGTACCGTTTGAAGAGTTTAGATCTTCCAGCATAAATTTATCGCCGTCGCGCCAGATTCTAGCGTGTTTACGCGAAATCTTAGTTTGCGGATCAAATTTTGAAAGATCGACCTCGGGAAAGATATCCGAGATCGGATCACGGCGTCCCAGTAAGTTGTCGTCTTTGACCAATGAAAAAGCCGGCGCGTCAAGATCAGAAGTGCCTTCAACCAATAGCTTTACCGTAACTCCAACCGGCGCATATTCTTCAGCGTGAACTCCGGGCTGAGCTAGAGGCTGTTTTGCGCCGCAAAAAGCACAAAACATATCGGTCGCAACGATCTTCTGCCCGCAGAAGCCGCAAAATACCGGTTGGTCGGCCAGTCCCACTGCCTTTGGACTCTCGTCGATGCCATATGATGCGGTTCCGGAATTTAGTCTGTCCAAATGAGCAACAAGGGCATCCCTCATCTCGCCTGCCGATGTAAATCGTTTGTCCGCACTGTATTCTACCGCCCGCATCAATATCTGTTCGATCTGATCGGACAATGCAGGATTTATCTGTCGCGGGCGCGGATGTTTTTGAAAATCGAATATCAAAAGCGGATTGCTCTGTGGATCGGCTCCGGTCATTAAGTGAAACATCGTCGATCCTAGACTATAAATATCGGATCTCGGTTCAACATTGCCGCTGAATAATTCAGGTGGAGCATAGCCCATCGTTCCAACTGCGGTCACGCCTTTTTCTTCCTTATTAACCCACCTTGCGATCCCGAAATCGATCAGCATCACGCGTCCTGAATTACCGTCGACCATCACGTTTGCCGGTTTTAGATCGCGGTAAACGATCGGCGGCTGTCGATTATGCAAATAATCCAAGACGTCGGCGATCTGACTTCCCCATTCAACGACACTTTTCTCATCAAGCCGGCCTTCAGGAGCGGAACGTATCTTTCCGGAAAGATCTCCGCCGGAAATATATTTCATTACGAGATAAAATCTTGCTTCTTTATCGTCAAAGAAGTAGTCGTAAATGGTTGGGATAGCAGAATGCTCAAGCGACGTAAGAAGCATCGATTCGCGCTTAAAGTCGTTTATCGCCTTTTCCTGTTGTTCCTCTTCAATGTAGGACTGAACCATTTCCTTTACAGCCCTCAGAACGCCTCCGAGATTCTTATCGTTAGCAAGATATACGGCCCCCATTCCGCCGCCCCCGATCTTTCTTACGATCTCATAGCGGTTATTCAGGACAGTTCCCTCATCAAGCGGCTTTAATTTCTTCTTATTGCTGCCGTCTGTATCCTCTACTCCGAAATTTGGCGTTGTTTCCGAATGAGCCACTTGTTCATCCATGGACAAATCAGGCTCCGCCAAATCCTGATCCGCTTTAGAATCATTAGACCCGATCGCCAAAACATTACCCTGAGCACTCTCATCGATCCCGTCGAGAGCAGGAATTAAGTCATCAACGTTGTCAACTTCACCTAACTCTGACACGGGTTCCAAAACATCTTCACCGATCGCCACAGATCCATCTCTGGTTTCGGAAATATTCTCTTCGTTGATCACGTCGGTTTCTTTAGGGATAAGTTCCAAATCCGATTCATCGATATGCTTCAGTTCTTCAAGATCGGACGGAATATAACCGATTGTTTTTGATAAAACGTCATCATCAGGAGTGTCAACACCAGCTTCGTTATCTTCTTTTGGGGCCTCAGGCGGAAGATCCAGACTCCCGGATTTTACAACAATCGTTTCACCTTCGAGATCGAGTTTATCGCTAACCGCATCAGTATCGCCGGATTCGACAGACTCACGTTCGATCGAAGTATCTTCCGGCGCTTCTTCAATTTTATCTCCGCTCTCGATCACCGGAAATGATGACATGATTACCGTGCTGTCCTCCAAGAACCCCTCGTCTCTTACCAAATCCTTAGGCGTTTCTTCGATTTGCGGGAAGCTATTTTCGGGTTGGCTCAAATTCTCTGAATCATCTAAAACCGGCTCTACTGCGGTCTCCACCGCAGTATCGTCAACAGTTTCGTCGACATTCGATTCATCAATCACGCCGGGCAAAACCGGCTCAGCGGACGTTTCCGCCATGGTATCGTCAGCGGTATCTTCGACAGTTGTTTCATCAATGGAATCCGCCTCTACCGGAATCTCGTCAGCACTGGCTGCTTCCGGGTCTACTCCTTCCATCGACACAAGGTCATCTGACAATGGAACAGCGTCTTCCGCAGCAACCGAATCATGCGTTAGAATCGAACTATCAATAAATCCGTCAGCCTCGTCCTGACCATCACTTTCGTTCTGAGTCTTGTTCTCATCAACCGGTTTGTGATTATCAAATACAGACTCCATATCCGTAAATTCATTTTCACTTCCGCTTACTTCGTCAGGTGCTGAACTATCTTCGGTTAATTCGCCCGAGGTCAACTCGACTTCCTCAATGGATGAAGGTTCAAGCGCAATCCCGCAAAACGGACAAAAGGTGTCCACTTCTGTTAACTGGTTACCGCATTCGTGGCATTGGTTCATCGTAATATAATCGAACCCTGATACAGACCGGTATCAGGTAATTCGTCCAAAGTATTATTTAAAAAATTATCTTGCAACGAGATGAAAACGTAGGAACGTTTTCCCTACAATGATCTCGTCACCTTCATTGATAAGCTGCGGGCTCCCCGGGATCAATCGTCTTCCCCGATTAATAAAGGTTCCGTTCGTTGACCCAAGATCCTCCAGAAAATAGGCACCGTCCCTATACATTATCCGCGCATGTTTGCGTGATACCTTTGCCTCCGGATCGTGCGAATCCAAGTCGACGTCAGGAAAAACGCCATTATCTGCATCCCATCTACCTATGTTTGACTCTTCCGATGCAAGAGGAAATTCCGTACCGATTGCGTCTCCTCGTTCGATAACAAGATTAGCGTGTGCGCCCTGTTTCGCCAAACGTACTTCCTCCGCAGGTTTCGATAAAGCACCGACGCGTGTAACCTCTTCAACCGCGTCGTCTTCCGGCTTCTGCATCTCCACAAACGGGATGCCCACTGATGTTACATTCGCACTCTGAAAAATAGGTGTTTCGGTGCTGTCGATCTCGGGCTTAACCGTTTCATCCGATCTGCTTCGAACAACTTCAGGGGCCTTATATTTATTTAACGAATCGCCGCACTCGTCGCAAAACTGCGAGCTTCCGAGATTCTGCGTTCCGCAAGCCTGACATTTTATCATCCTATTATTACCTATATTTTATGGAAATACCTTAAAATCGCTTCTTATTTTAACCCGTAAACGCCGGTTCGTAAATGCTAAAGGAGAATTCGCACTTGGACGTCTTAAATACGGTGGGTACTAGAGTTTAATAATTTAAAACTTTTATCAAATGCAGTCTTTCTTTTTTGAAACTCTTTAGGATTTTATTCGTAACTAACCTTTGACGCCATTTTACCGATTATTTGCTTTAATTTACACTATCTTTAATTAATAAATCTTTTAAGCTCGAGGACAGAAAAACATGGCACTAAGCCGAAAAGGGAAAATTATAATCAGCGTATCAGTATTAGCTCTGCTTGCGGTTATCATCGTTGCTAGCATCTTTGCAACGCGGAGTGACGCACCCGAAGTTACAATAGTAGAGGTAACACAGAAACCGGAATTGCGCTCTACTGTAACGGCACCGGGAGAGATTCGACCGATTCAATTTATGAATCTCACGAGCGAAGTACAAGGAAGAATCGAAGAGATCTACGTAAAAGAAGGTGAC
>JBGTEI010000147.1:0-4845 GCA_041747875.1 Pyrinomonadaceae bacterium
TGAAACCTCATCATTCAGATCCGTGGCATAGCCGTGGTTATTTACCCCATTTCGATCCTGGAGAGATCGTGCAATCGATCACCTTTCACCTTGGCGATGCTTTGCCAAGATCTGTTATAAAAAAATGGAAGATTGAGCTGGAACACTTGGAAGACGATGATGCCCGGATCTTACTGTTTGAACGTGTCGAAAAATATCTCGATAAGGGTTATGGAGAGTGTTATCTGCGGGATGGGAGGATCGCAGAAATGGTTCAAAATGCGCTCCTCAATTTCGACGGAAGTCGTTACAAGCTGATCTCATGGGTGATAATGCCAAACCACGTTCACCTATTGTTAAAGCCAATAGAGGAAAATTCAATATCCGACATCATTCATTCGATAAAGTCATTTACTGCTCAGGAGGCGAATAAAATACTGGATCGACAAGGCAAATTTTGGCAAGAGGACTATTTTGACCGATACATCCGAAACTATGATCATTTTATCAGCGCGGTAAATTATATAGAAAACAATCCGGTTAAGGCCCGACTATGTAGATCCAAATGCGACTGGGAATTTAGCAGTGCATATATCGAATAGCCGGAGCGCGGGCATCCCTGCCCGCAACGTCGCTTGCGATGTAATCGCTCGATCATATCGAAACATGACCGGGAAATCCGACCGTGATACTTTTTTTTGTTAAACTGCGAACATCCTTAAGCATTTCGCGTGCAGGAAACACGCGTGCGGGCAGGGATGCCCTCGCTCCAAAAACGCATTCCAAAGGCTCGCTCCGGCGCTAATTTAAGAACTTCCGCATCTTGCCCAGTGCGATCTCGATCTCTTCGTACGATTTACAATAAGCGATCCTCACGTGATCCTTTCCGCCGACTCCAAAACCGCTTCCGGGAACGACCGCTACTTGTTGTTCATGCAGGAGCTTTTCGGCAAATTCGTCGCCATTCATTCCGGTACTCGAAACATCTGGAAAAGCATAAAATGCTCCCTTTGGTTCAAAACAATCGAGCCCCAATTCGTTCAAACTACCTACTAAAAATTTCCTTCTCCGATCATATTTTTCATGCATTTCCTGCACAAAAGGTTCCCCGATATCAAGCGCGGCGATCGCAGCGTATTGCGAGATAGTCGGCGCAGCCATGATCACGTATTGATGCACTTTTGAAAATGCAGCCATAAGTTCGGGGTTTGCGCACATATACCCGACACGCCAACCCGGCATTGCGTAATCTTTTGAAAAACCGCCGAGCAGGATCGTCCGATCGCGCATGTTCGGAAGTGCGGAAATACATATATGATCGACGCCGTAAACCAGGCGATCGTATATCTCGTCTGAGACAATAAGGAGATCATGCTCTTCGGCGAGTTTTGCGATCGCAAGCGCATTTTCGCGGGTCAGGACGGCGCCTGTCGGATTATTTGGAAAACCTAAGAAAATTGCTTTTGTCTTATCAGTTATCTTCTCTCGGATCTGTGCAGCGAGTGGTTCAAATTCATTCTCGGCCAAACATTCGACCGGAACAGGAATGCCGCCGGCAAGCATCACTTCCGGTTCATACGATACGAAACATGGCTCCGGAATAATTACCTCATCACCATCGTTTAGTAAGGCGGTAAATACACACTTAACGCCCTCGCTGACGCCCGCGGTGATAATGATCTCGTCAGCCGGATCGTAAGAAACACCGTAAAGATTTTCGAGATGCACGGAAAGCTTTTCGCGCAACTCGGGCAATCCCGAAGTTGCCGTATAGCCGATCGTCTTTTTATAAACTGCATCAAACCCCGCCTTTGCAATTGGCGGCGGCGTTGGAAAATCGGGTTCGCCGATGCAAAGCGAAATCACGCCCGGCATTTTTTCGGCAAAACCAAAGAATTTCCGTATGCCGGAGGTCGGGATCTTTCCTATGCGTTCTGCGATAAAACGCTCGTAATTTTTCATCTTTTTTTGTGAATGTTTGGAAATAGCTTTACGTGACTTATAGAAATACGCTTTGTTTATTGGGGATTGGTATTTACGTTAGCAAAAATCGTGTTAAAATGCGTAAAATAGAGATTGTTACACAGATCTAACCAAAAATAAATTCACCGGATTATTAATAAAGTTATGAAATTCTGCCCTACGTGTCAGACAAAATATGATGAAGAAATTCTTCGATTTTGTATAAAGGACGGCACTCCCCTGGTTGACGAAAAACAACCTGAATTTACCGAGATCCCAAGTGAAACTGCTGACGATGATCCCGGTGAACAAACCGTTATCCGTCGTAATAAACCTTCAACACCGTTGCCGCCTCCCGTTAGCACTAACGCAGCAAACTCAGATATGGATTTCGAATCTGGCGATCTTCCGAGTCCTCCACCCAATCCCGACGAAGAAAATGATTCAAAACGAATCGTCATTTCGACCTCAGAAGTTCCGAAAGAGCAGGTAATTCGTCCGCGTGAGACTGCTCTTCCCCCAAGCCGGCATCCCCAACCTAAGAAATCGAACGCAGCACTAATTGCGCTGGTTTCGATTTTCGGGACGATAATCGTTTTAGGAGGAATGATCGGGATATTTTGGTTTTTGACGAGTCAAAGATCGGATGATTCAAATCAGAATGCAAATATAAATACAAACCTTGATGAAAATCTTGACGATAATTTTAACGCTGACGATCTTCTCGACAACATAAATACCGGTAACGCCAATGAGAATGCGAATTTGGACGATAACATAAATACCAATACAGAAACGCCAACTCCGACAAAAACGCCGACTCCGACGCCAACTCCGACACCTACACCGGACGAAAATTCAAACATCAATACAAACGCGAATACGAATTCGACCCCGAACAATTCAAATTCCCAAACTCCGGCAAAAACACCGACGCCTGCTCCGACCGCAACGCCAACGCCTGTTAAAACCCCTTCGCCGCCGACGAACACAAACCAACCAGTAAACGTTGGTCAAATAAACGGGCGTGCGATCATACTGCCGACTCCAAAATATACTCCGGCTGCCAGACAGGCGAAGGCATCCGGACGCGTAACAGTGCAGGTTTTGGTCGATGAAAGTGGAAATGTAGTAGCCGCAAATGCGACATCGGGACATCCGCTTCTTCGACAGGAAGCGGAAGTTGCGGCGCGGCGATCAAGATTCAAACCGGTCTTGGTCGGTGGTCAAACCGTGCGATCAACCGGAACGATCGCTTACAATTTTGTAAACTAGATCACTTAATCCTTTCCAAAATCCACCGCCATCTCAACGGCTTTTCTCGGATCTACGACGCCCCAACCCTGACGGTCAACTTCATAATGCGGCAATCTTTCCGCCGTACAGATCAAAATTCTTTTTACCTGCTGAGCTGTCAGATAAGGATTTGCTTCGAGCATTTGAGCAGCGATCGAAGAAACGATCGGAGCGGAAAATGAAGTACCGTCAACATACTTATAATCTTTTGTTATCACATTTTCCTGCCGCAATTTAAGCGCGATAATTTGTCGCAAACTGTGAACGGGTCGATCGAGAGCTGCATCCAGCTCGCCGTCAATTTCCGGATTATCACGGATGATGTCGTGTAGCTCTGTGTCTTGAGCTTTATCTAATCTCTCAAGTAAAAGCGCTTGCTGAGCGGTAGGCGTGTTTGGAAGGATCGGTGCCGGAACCCAAATACTCGGTGCGATCACTTCCGGTTTTTGAAAACCATCAAGTGTCGGCCCGTAAGAGCTTCTATACATTCCGCGTTTTGCGCGATTTATCGAGTTGCGGTCATCGAGTCCGCCAACGGCGATACAGGACGGCGCGCTTGCCGGCGGAAAAACCGGATGAGTTGGAAGATGACCTGCATTTCCAACAGCGCAAACTACAACTAATCCCTTTGCAACGCAGTCTTCCACCGTCTGCGAAAGCGAATCATGAAGATAGCTGTGTTCAAAATCGCCCCCGGCCGAGATATTTACGATCTTAATGTTATATTTTGTGCGGTTTTCTAAGATCCATTCGAGTCCTGCTTGAATATTTTGCTCGGTGATCCGCCCCGTTTTAGCAAGCTTTACCAAAACGACGTTTGAGTCTTTTGCGATTCCACGGTAAAAACCATTTGAAAGCGAACCATTTCCGGCGGCAACGACCGACGTCATCATCCCGTGCCAGCTCGCCACGTCCGGGTCAAATAGCTGTGAAACATCGCCTTCATCCGAAAGCATTGAACGGTAACCGATTATTCGATTGTTTGGCTGCGTAAGATCGGGATGCGGATAAAAACCCGAATCAAGAAATGCGATCGTCACGTCTTTTCCGGTATATGCTTCGACAGCATCAAGACGGAGCGGGGTAGAAAGCACGTGCGAACCGTCTTTTTGCATTGCGGCATCGCGGACGATCTGATCCTTGGCGCGCTCAAAAAGCCGAACGCATCGTGCACAGATCGCTTCAAACTCCCGTGTGTCCGGCGCATTTGCCCGAACCAGCTTGTCTAATCCTTTATTGAGCGCTATCAGCGGAACAAATTCTTCTTTCGCCTCGCGCGAACAAACCGGACATACACTATTGCCCGACGCGATGTCTGCGCTGGTTTTTTGCCTTGGAAATGAAATTACGTTTGGTGGAGTCGACATGTATAATCTGTTAAAAAGATAGAATGGCGAATGTTTTCAAAAAAGTAAAACGGGGGGAAAGTGATAATTGAGAAGGGATAGCGGAGAATTGAAAAGTGAAAATGTGAAAATGTCGAAAATTTAACAACAGAATAAATATTTATGAATCATCACTTTTGGGGAATGTGTTTTTCCTCGACACCACTTTCTTCCTTTTTCACTTTTTCACGTTTTCTCCTTTTCCCTTATAAAGAGATATGGA
>JBGTEI010000148.1:0-2386 GCA_041747875.1 Pyrinomonadaceae bacterium
GAAAGATCTGGTTGACAACAAAGAAGTAATTCTCAAGAAGGGCGCGACCTTAACGCCGCAAATGCTCAAAGGAATCAGCGTTAGCTTACTTAAGAAAGCCGATGTTTCTTCCGGAACCGTCGATATCGAAGGCGAGATCAAAGACTACGAAAAACGCACCGATCGCCAGATCAGTATTTTGAGCGACATCTACGAAGAGAAGATCACCAAGATCAAACAAGGTGACGAACTTCCTCCGGGCGTTATCAAGATGGTTAAAGTTTTCGTCGCAATGAAGCGTAAGCTTTCCGTTGGCGATAAAATGGCCGGACGGCACGGTAACAAGGGTGTTATCGCAAGAATTCTTCCTGAAGAAGATATGCCGTATCTTCCGGATGGATCGCCTGTAGATATTATTCTTAATCCGCTCGGCGTGCCTTCGCGAATGAATGTCGGACAAATTCTTGAAACGCATTTGGGCTGGGCGGGAAGAGTGCTCGGACTTCATTTTGCGACTCCGGTTTTTGACGGCGCAAGCGAGGACGAGATCAAGAAATATATCAAACTTGCAAATGACAAGTTTGATGAATTAGGACTTCCGCCGTCGGTCGGTCCATCGGGTAAAACGAGATTGTTTGACGGTTTAACCGGCGATCAGTTTGAACAGAAAGTAACTGTTGGTTACATATATATGCTCAAACTATCACACCTTGTTGACGACAAGATCCACGCCAGGTCGATCGGACCATATTCATTAATTACGCAGCAGCCGCTTGGTGGTAAAGCACAATTCGGTGGTCAGCGTTTTGGTGAGATGGAAGTTTGGGCACTCGAAGCATATGGCGCTGCGCACATTTTGCAGGAATTGCTGACTTGTAAATCCGATGATGTCGCCGGACGCTCGAAGATCTACGAGGCGATCGTTAAAGGTGCGGCAGACTTTAAACCCGGAATTCCGGAATCGTTTAACGTTCTTGTCCGCGAGCTTCAATCGCTTTGTCTGGACGTCGAGCTGATCGAAGAGGATTCGGTTGACGAAGTCGAGAAAAATGCAGGTGTCGGCGAAGTTGTAGGCAGCTAAGTATTGCTGCCTCGACGGTAAGATTATTGGTTTGGTTATCTAGTCATTCCGCGAAAGTGTGCGGGATCAATTGGAGAAAAAGATGTTTCGATTTCAGAAAGAAAAAACACAATTAAGTCCTAACTTTGAGGCGATCCGAATCTCACTGGCATCGCCGGAGAAGATCAGAGAATGGTCGCACGGCGAGGTAACCAAGCCGGAAACGATCAATTACCGTACGTTTAAGCCGGAACGCGACGGTCTTTTCTGTGCACGAATTTTTGGTCCGGTTTCGGATTGGGAATGTTTGTGCGGAAAGTACAAGAGAATGAAGCACCGCGGCGTAAAATGCGACAAGTGCGGTGTGGAAGTTACACAATCGAAGGTAAGGCGCGAGCGCCTCGGGCATATTGATCTGGCGAGTCCTTGTTCGCACGTATGGTTTTTCAAAGGACTTCCCTCGCGGATCGGACACTTGCTCGATATCACACTTCGCGATCTCGAAAAGATCCTTTATTTCGAACTCTATATCGTAGTTGATCCCGGCGATGTTCCTGATCTTAAGGAAAAAGATTTACTTACTGATGAGCGCTATCGCGAACTGATGCAGGAATACCCGCATCAATTTGTTGCGAAAATGGGCGCTGAAGCGATCAAAGAACTTTTGATGCAGATCGATATTCCTGAGCTTGTAGCCCGTCTTAGAACGGATATGCGGGAAGCGACTTCACAGCAGAAAAAGCTCAAATATTCCAAGCGCTTGAAGGTTTCAAATTCATTTCTGCGATCAGGCAATAAACCCGAATGGATGATCCTCGATGTAATTCCGGTCATTCCGCCGGAACTTCGTCCGCTTGTTCCGCTTGACGGCGGTCGTTTTGCGACATCTGATCTTAATGATCTTTATCGACGTGTGATCAATCGTAATAATCGTTTGAAAAAACTGATGGAGTTAAGAGCTCCTGAAGTTATTGTTCGAAACGAAAAACGAATGCTGCAGGAAGCTGTAGATGCGTTATTTGATAACGGACGACGCGGCAGAGTATTGCGCGGCGCGAATAACCGACCGCTTAAATCTCTCTCCGGAACACTTAAAGGTAAGCAAGGTCGTTTCCGTCAAAATCTACTCGGTAAACGTGTGGATTATTCGGGTCGTTCAGTGATCGTGGTTGGTCCTGAGCTCAAACTTCATCAATGCGGATTGCCGAAGAAAATGGCTTTGGAACTTTACAAACCATTTATTTACAACAAATTAGAAAGCGATCAACACGCGGCTACGATCAAGCAGGCGCGTGAGATGGTCGAACGCCAGGAACCAATCGTTTGGGATATTCTTGAAGAAGTTAT
>JBGTEI010000149.1:0-2211 GCA_041747875.1 Pyrinomonadaceae bacterium
GATTTACTAAACCTTGCTGACTAATTTCGGATACGTGAGGAAACTTAGAACTGGTTACCGTCGATCGGTTCGATCTTTATCCACGCCCGTTTTAGGCTTACATTCGCGTCCTTACAAACTAGCTTTACTTCCTTCAACCTCTCAGGCTTTATATCGCGAAATGACAAGAGGATCTCCTGAACATTATTATCGCTGCATATTTGCGGAAGTGATCCATTGCCGCCGTAAACCGGCAATCCGTGGATCACTTTGTCTTTTTTCATCGGATCATCGTCTAAAAACCCGATCGGCTTATAATCCCATTCCGGGTTGTTTTCCAGCTCCCGGAGGACCATCTCACCACCGTCGCCTGCGCCATAGATAAGAGCTCTCCGGCGTTTATTCGACATTGGCGTCGGGAGCATCTGCCTAAACAAGCGAAAGGTCATTCGACTTGTGACTAAGGCCAGAAGAAGAAGAATACCATCAACGACAAATACCGCTCTTGAAAACTCCTGAAATCTATACAGCAGCAAGATCGAAAGTACACTTAAAACAGAGCCTAAAATTACGGCTTTTGTGAAGGTAACAAAATCCCTTATGCTCGTATACCGCCAAATCCCCCGATAGACGCCGGTTAACAAAAAGGCGCCTAATTTCAAAACGATCAGCAATGGCAACGTTTTGATAAACAAATTCCAATCCCGAGTTTGTTCAAATGCGCCAAACATTAGAACATATGAGAAATAATACGCCAGAGTGATCAACATTGCGTCGAGCAGCACTTCGAAAACCCGGCGTTTATGGGATAAATTTATCAAAAAGCCGTATCCGGCATCATTCTGCAGCGCCAGATCTTCTCCGTCGTCTTCATAGACCTTTACTTTTGAAAGATAAACTCCGATGAACGCAAGCAGAATTGTAACTACGGCTACCAGCGCCAGACTTTGAGTAGCACGGAGTTCCCGAACAAAGTAGGAAACAACCCCTGCAGAGATCGCCAGCCCGTAGAGCATCAACACTGCGGACCGCTCAGACAGCCCCAGAGCGACGAGGCGATGCGAAGTATGGTCCATTCCGCCCTGAGATGCTTTTCTTCCTGACAGCTTTCTAAGCACCGTTACAAAGGTCGTGTCAAAGATCGGAACAAGGAGGATTAACGCCGGAACCGCAAGCACCGAAAAGACGCCGCGCGAACGTCCGCCAAAATCATCATTCAGAAGTACGGAACTTGCGATAAAGAACCCGATAAACATCGAGCCGCTATCTCCCATAAAGATAGAAGCCGGGTTAAAATTAAATACAAGGAAGCCGACGATCGCTCCAAAGAACGCGCAGACAAAAAGAAGCTCTTCCGTCTGCCCGCTGCTGCCCAGAACAATTGCGAGCATAATTGCAGCGATCGCCGAAATACCAGCCGCGAGCCCGTCCATGTTGTCCAAAAGGTTGATCGCGTTTGTAATTCCAATGATCCAGAATACGGTCAACCAAATATTCAGGATTTCGGAATTCGTCCACGGCAAAACCAGCCCAAACCCTATCACAATGGCCGTGCCGATGATCTGACCGATCAGTTTTTGGTAGGGTTTTATCTCGAGCAGATCGTCTACCAGACCAACAAGAAACAAAAACGAACTGCCAGCGACAACGATCCACGACTGCGAGGTCTTTGGTACAAACAGCAGATATATTACGACGGTCGTTAGAAATACTGAGACGCCGCCCATCAAAGCGGTCGGTTTCTTATGCCACCGGTCAGCCTTAGGTTTTGCCACGTATCCCTTTGCCCGCGCAAACTTGCGAACGAGAAAAGTTAATACAATAGACAGTGCGAAACTGACCAAAGTAATGAATATGGGATTTGAGATCATCTCATTCATATATTCGCATTAAACGACAAAACGGACTTAACTGTGTAAAAGTCATTACAATAGAATTTAGGTATAAAATCAAGTGAATTAAAGGTTTTGAGTGTTATTGAAGCTCCTGTAAAGGTTTTTGATATCTTCTACCAATCGCGCTTTTGAATATTCGGAGTTTACGAATTGGCTGCCGCTTCCGGCGAGCTTGATGCGAAGCGCTTTATCCGAAATGAGGTGCCTGAGTCCATGGTAAAATCCTGAGACATCTGAAGACGCTGCTGCAATACCTCTTTCACACACCGAAAATCCTTCAAATTTTTCCGTTTCATCGCCCAACAGATCACGGACGCCGCCAACCATCGTCGAGATA
>JBGTEI010000150.1:0-6301 GCA_041747875.1 Pyrinomonadaceae bacterium
GTTCTCATATAATGAGCTGCCGGTTCTTGTGCTTCCACCTCGATCGGAACCCTTTCGACGATCCTTAAGCCTGCGTCGCGAAGTGCCTGAAGTTTTTCCGGATTATTAGACATAACACGGACTTTACAAAGCCCAATGTCAAAAAGCACTTCGGCGCACTGATCGTAGACCCTGGCGTCTACTTCAAATCCAAGCCGTTCATTGGCCTCAACCGTATCTGCACCATCATCTTGCAATGCATATGCCCGGATCTTATTTACTATCCCTATGCCGCGCCCTTCCTGCTGCTGATAAACGATCGCTCCGGTTCCCTCATCTTCGATCATTTGCATGGCTTTCTGAAGCTGAGGCCCACAATCGCACTTAATCGATCCAAAAACATCGCCGGTTAGGCATTGGGAATGAATTCTTACGAGTGCCGGGACATCCCGCCTCAATTCGCCCTTAAAAAGAACAACGAACTCTTCCGAACTATTTAATGAACGGTAACCCGCAATCTTAAAATTACCAATTTCAGTGGGTAAATTTGCAACGGCGATCCTTTCAACTGAAATGCCTTTCTCCTCCGAAGGACATTCAACCGTTTTTTCCAACAAAATATGCAACTCCAAATACTATAACTTTTGTTTTGATCGAACTATTATAACGCGAATCTAACTGAAATTATAATTTTTTATTGTCAAAACATAAAAACCGTGGGAAACTCAACAGCCGAAAAAAAAGTGGTGAGCCAAATGATATAGAAATCACCAGGCTCACCACTCATTATATAAAATATATAAATTCTTATTCCTTAGTTTCTTCTTCGTCCTTTTCTTCTTCGTCCTTTTCGTTGTGTGCGAAAACTTCTGTATCATTTGCACCAAAGATCTTTGCCATGATTCCGCTCAGTACATCTGCCACACTTGTAGGTTCAGCATGGGTGTCAACTACCGTCAGGGGAGTGTCCGCGGCAAACGCGAGATCCAGCTTAATGAGCTCCGAAGAGATATGACGACAAAACGAACAATCAGCAAGATGGCTAATTATTGGTTTAGCTTCTCTTTCGAGCAAATTCCCATCAACAAAGGCAGAGATCGTGTCTTCGTCCAAATGCCCGGCCTTTGTATCAAGATTCTTTGTAATTGACTTAGCCTGCAAACAACGATCCAGTAAACCTTGTATTTGCAGCTGTCTCGAGTTTGTTTGCCCCGTGTTATTCATTGGTAGTTTCTGCCTCCATCAAGAAGACGAAACACTTATGTAATATTTGCATAAAATTTCATTCAAAGGGGGCGTTTTGGTAAATTCTTTTGATGTGCGGGCGAATTCTTGAGTTGTAAAATTATTTTGCACTCGTTGCTAAATTTTTATAGAGATTCGGATTGGCTAGATCCTGAGTCGCAAGTTCCATACAAATATCGATCTCTTCTTCCTTTAATTGATGACTTCCTTTGAGTTCAGCAAAAAAAATGTCAAGAACTTTAGAGTAAGTTTTTTCCAACCAACGCATAATGGTTGATTCATGGATCTTGCTTTTCGGATTTTCTTCTCTTGCTGCCGATTTCCGCTGAAACCAATTTCTCAATGGTGATGTCGGAACCTCGACAAGTCTTGCGATCTCGCGAAGCTTTAAATTATCGACATGATAATAAAGTAAGAGAAGCTTTTCGTGGTCGTCAAGAGTTGAGAAAGAAGTTTCAATGGCGTCGACAGTCGCTTTTCTGTATCGTTCCCGGGTCAAATGATCGATCATTTCGTGTTCGCCGCCAAGTTCGTTTTCCGCAAACGTCGAATGAGCGTGACCCTCTCCAACATTTTCGGTCATTTCATCCAGCGAAATTTCATCATGGCTAGCTCGATGAAGATCTATAAGGGAATGCCAAATAACGGTACGCAGCCAGCCTCGGATCGATCCCTTTCCGCTATACGTTGCAAACTTAGAAACCCTTTCACCGTTAACGACCCGCGTCCCGTATAACTCGACGTAAACTAGATCTACTACTTCCTGCGCATTTAGGTCCGAACTCGCAAGATGGCGCGAAATTCTCTCTAAATAAGTGCGGTGTTGATGGTCAAATTCCCACCATGCCCGTTCGCTGCCATTTGCGCAGCCAAGAGCCATAAAAAGGTCATCCGCCTGAATCGATCTTAGAAATGTGTCTGCTTCATCTCGGGTGGGTAGTTCATCGCTTGCTCCGATGAGAAACTTGGCCAGACTTCTTCTTAGCGACGCTCGAAAACAATCTTCTCCGACGCCAAAATTCGGGGCGTTCTTCAAGCATCCTGCGTAAAGCTCATTTATTACGCTTTCGCATTCGTTAAGAAAACTTTCGTGTTCGTTTGATTCAGGGGTCATTTATAATCCGTAATTATAGACGATTCAAGGTAGTTATTACAATTATTTTTTATAGTGCCTAAATTATCGATTTCATTTCAATAATTATCCGGCCGCTTCACTTTTAACCGAGCGAGTTCATTTTAATCGACTCCAACTGCATTCAACGGGCGCGATGAATTTGGGTCCGGTATGTATTCTTAATTTGGTTGCAGCCGAGCACGATCAATAATGCTATCGGCGAATTTCTTCCTCACCATATTGGAGCTGGAAGAGCCTCCAATATAGACCTTTCTCTTTGATCAATTCATTATGTGTACCTTGCTCGCGGAGTTCGCCGTGATGAAAAACAAGAATACGATCACATCTTTGGATCGTAGATAACCTGTGGGCGACGACAAGTGACGTGCGTGATTCCATGATCCGGTTTACCGCTTGCTGGATCAGCTGTTCCGTTTCAGTATCGATAGAACTTGTCGCTTCGTCGAGAATCAAAATTGCAGGTTCAAATGCCAGAGCGCGTGCGAAGGAGATCAATTGTTTTTCGCCTACTGAAACTCCCGCTCCACGTTCTTTTACCAAAGTTTTGTAAGAATTAGCCATTTTGGTAATGAACTTGTCTGCGTGGACCTCTTTAGCTGCCCAATGTACCTTTTCATCCGAAATTTCGCGGTTGCCAAGTCTGATATTATTTTCGATCGAACCGCTAAACAGGAATACATCCTGAAGCACGACAGCGAAATTTTCCCTTAGCTCGTCGAGATGCCAATCACGAATATCGACACCATCGAGTAAAATTCTTCCTTTTTGTACGTCGTAGAAACGCATCAGCAGGTTTGTAACCGTTGTTTTTCCGGAACCCGTATGACCGACTAACGCAATACTTTCGCCCGGTTCAATGAGGAATGAAACGTTTTTCATTACCCATTCATTCTCGACGTACGAAAACCAGACATTTCTGAATTCGATCCTGCCCTCTGAAGTGCCTCGCTTTTTCGGCTCCTTGGGAGATTCGATCTCGATCTCTTCATCAAGCAAAACGAACACTCGGTGTGAGGCAACGATCGCGGCTTGCAGCACATTAAACTTATCGGAAAGATTTCGAATCGGTTGGAATAGCTGCTGAGAATATTGAATAAAAGCAATGACGGTTCCGATCGTGATCAGCGGACCGGCAGCTGAATTATTTACAAGTATCTGATATCCGCCAAACCAGATGATTACCGCGATCCCGATCGTTCCTATAAATTCGACCATCGGATAAAAGATCGAATAGTAGTAAATGGTTTCGATATTTGCATTTCGGTAATCGTCGTTTATTTTGTGAAAGCGGTCGCGCGCCTTCTCTTCTGCATTAAACAGCTGGACCGTTTGAGCACCCGAAATATGCTCTTGCAGAAAGGCATTGATTTTAGCCATTCTTGTTCTGACTTTGTCAAAACCGACCCTCGCACGTTTCCGAAACCAGTTTGTCGCAATAAATAGCAGGGGAACGACGATCAATGAGACGATCGCAAGCTGCCAATCGAGCCAAAACATGAATCCTATGATCGCAAAAATTATCACCAGATCTCCCAAACCTTCGATCACGCCGGATGTGAAAAGTTCATTTAGGGAATCTACATCCGAAGTAAGCCGGGTGATGATCCTTCCGACCGGGTTCTTATCGTAATAAGATATTTGAAGCCTTTGAAGCTTGGTAAAAATACGGGACCGGAGCTCGTACATCACTTTTTGCCCGACGATGTTGAGCAGTATTTCCTGCAGGTATGAAAATACGAACCGGAAAAGAAAGAGCGCAAAATAAGCGGCTGCAAAGACCCATATTCCATCGGTTTCTTTGGGGACGATAAAATCATCGATCGCCATCTTCGTAAAATACGGCTGGAGGCTGATCAGGATGTTGGTCAGGAATGTCAGCACGAGAGCCAACGCCATCATTTTCCAGTGAGGTTTTAGAAAACTAAAAAGGCGCCTGGTAGTCTGGAGATCGTAAGACTTTTTTATCGCCTCTTCTTCATGATATTTTTTTGCGTCATCAGCCATCTAATGTTTCGATTTTAAATATATGCAGACGGTTTCGCAAAGACGTCAAACTGTTTGCACCTTTCGATTTAGAACGGGTTTACATTCTGAATCGTTTACGCTTAGAATCGAAGCCGGATGAATCGTTTTATAGATGAACGCAAGAATAATTGGCAAAGGCTCGAAGAGCTACTTCTAAAGACCGAAGGAGTAAGCGGTTTGCGGTCGCTTCCGAGGGTTGAGGTACGGGAACTCGGGGAGCTTTATCGCCGTGCCGCGACGGATCTTGCGATCGCACGAGCCGAAACGCGTGATCCAAAATTGATCAATTATCTGAACAATCTCGTCATAAGAACCCATGGAAAAGTTTATCGTGCAGAAGCGCAGGGCGTTAGTTTAGTTTGGAAGTTTTTTAGCGAAGATTTTCCGCGTACTTTTAGAGAAGCGAAAGGTTTTATATTTTTGGCATTTGCGCTATTTACCGGATTTGGTATTGCGTCGTTTATTCTCTGCTATTCGGATTTGAGTTTTGCGGATGTGATGGGACTCGATGGAATTCGTTTGGCAGCTGAAAGCGATCAGCAATGGTGGCTGAGTCTAAATGAAGCGAATCAAATGGGTGCGAGCCAAATTTTGACAAATAATATTCTCGTTTCTTTTATGGCTTTTGCGTGGGGTGCCTTTTTTGGTATCGGCACGATCTATGTATTGGTTCATAACGGATTGATGATCGGCGGTGTTTTAGGGGTTTGCTATCGTGCAAATCCGGAGTTTGGAAATGCGCTTGTGACATTTATGATCGGCCATGGCGTGATTGAACTTTCTTGTATTTTTATCGCCGCCGGAGCCGGGTTGCTGATAGGTTATTCACTTATTAATCCCGGTGATCTGACACGCGGCGAAGCGTTAAAGAAAAATGGAATAAAGGCAGTTCAACTGGCGATCGGGTGTTCGTGTTTATTGGTTTTAGCCGGAATTATCGAAGGCTTTCTTTCTCCGTCAAATATTCACCCGGCATTTAAATACGGAACCGGAATTCTAACCGGGATCGCGATGTATTCTTATTTGATCTTTGTCGGTAGGGGTGAGCATACTGAGGAAGGAATTGATAGCAACCTTCCTCAATAGGCATGATCTGTTTTTAAGCTACATCGACGGACAACAAATGCTTTGCCTGATCTTATTGACCTGTTTATCAGTTAAAACCGGGATCGTTGCAAAAGTTGAAGCTGTTGGGTGCATAAGATTTCTAAGATCATTTACATGAACCGGTGCAAAGTTTGACGTCAATAACACATGCGCCACCTCGTGCGCCGTATCCCATCTCGAAGCGTTTGCTGCAACGGTGCAGGCCGGGCGATTAGCAGCATGTCCGCCACAGCCGAGGAGATCACCTTCGCTAAATCTTCGTACAAAATAAACCGAGAGTTCGTTTGCTGGAACAAATGAACCCATACCGTGTAGTTCGTTATATTCACCGGTATCAAGAACCCAGTTACATTCTCCATCTACAACGTTGAATCGTGACTCCTCGTCGGCCGTTAACATCAGGGATTCGCCATTCGCGTATTCAAATTTAATCCCATATTGACCAAAAACCGTTTCTGCATCTCTTAATGAACGTTCAAAAGGAACATCTGTCAGCGAAATACTCCGGAAATGAACTTTAACCCGGTTCTTGTAATTGCGGCACTTTGCATCAAGAGCACCCATTGTTTTTGGACCAACCTCACCGTCCGGTGACAAGTTATTCGCCCGTTGAAAGGCAATAACCTTTTCTTTCGTTTCCTCGCCAAAATCTCCATCAGGGCTGTAAACTCCGCCGGTTGAACGAGGCATCGGAAATCCCATATCAATTAATGCCATTTGTAATAGATGAACGTGGCGACCCTTTGCACCTTTTCTAATAATTCCGCCGGTTGATGCATTTCGCAATTCGTTACTGCTGACAAATCTCGG
>JBGTEI010000151.1:0-1917 GCA_041747875.1 Pyrinomonadaceae bacterium
TATCGATGAAGAAGATAAGCACGTCAATAAACTCGGCATAAAAGGGATCGGCGAAGTTGGTATTGTCGGTGTGGCGGCGGCAGTCGCTAATGCGATCTTTAATGCGACAGGGAAAAGGATCAGGAGTTTGCCGATCACGCCGGATAAATTGATTTAGATCGGGGGGCACAACCCCTTTTGTAGGCAGATATGAAAAAAATACTTTTAAGTTTCATGATGGCAATGCTGTTTGCAAATATCGGATTTTCACAAGATATAACCGGCAGCTGGTATGGTGTTTTGGAAGTTTCGACAATAAAACTCCGGATGGTCGTAAATATTGTAAAAACTGATGACGGCTATTCTGCGACGCTCGATAGTCCGGATCAGGGCGCAAAAGGAATGCCTGCTTCTTCTACGAAGTTTGAAAATTCGGAATTGAGTGTTGAACTTGGAAACGGAGCGGCAAAATATACGGGAAAGCTCGGCGACGACGGTATCATTGTCGGAACGTTTTCGCAGGCTGGGGCAAATTATTCGTTAAACCTGAGTCGCGAAAAGCCGGCTGAGCTCCTTCGTCCGCAGGAGCCAAAACCTCCATTTCCCTATTTTTCAGAAGACGTAACATTTAAAGATCCAAAAGGAAATATCACGCTCGCCGGCACGCTTACTTTGCCAAAAAAAGATGGCGTCTTCCCGGTAGTTGTATTGATCAGCGGGAGCGGTGCACAAAACCGGAATTCTGAAGTTCTTGGTCATAAATGGTTCTTAGTTTTAGCCGATCACTTAACGAGAAATGGAATTGGTGTCTTGCGATATGACGATCGGGGCGTCGGAGAATCAAGCGGGAATATCGCTGCCGCGACGTCAAGTGATTTTGCAGACGATGTAGAATCAGCGGTTAGTTTTTTGAAAGGTCGCAAAGAGGTTGACCCGAAGAAGATCGGTTTGATCGGACACAGCGAAGGCGGAATAATCGCTCAAATAGTTGCTGCGAATTCGAATGACGTCTCATATATCGTCTTGCTTGCCGGAACCGGTATCCCCGGAGATCAAATTCTGTTGTTGCAAAAAGAGCTGATAGAACGCGGCTCGGGTGCAGACGAAGTTGCGATCAAGCAAGGGCAAGTTCTGCTAAAAGGTGCGTACGAGATAATAAAAACTTCTGATAATGCGGCCGGAGTTAACGCAAAATTGATCGACTATTTCAAAGGCAAACAATTACCTGAAAAGGATGCGACCGCGATTGCTGGGCAACTTTCGTCGCCTTGGATGCTGTTTTTTATTCGGTACGATCCGGCTCCGTTGTTAAATAAGGTGAAGGTTCCGGTTTTGGCGCTGATCGGTGAAAAAGATCTGCAGGTACCCCCCGAAATCAACTTGCGTGCAATTAAAGCGGCGCTCGAAAAAAGCGGGAACAAAAACATTACGGTAAAAGAACTTCCAAAATTGAACCATTTATTTCAAGAAAGTGAAACAGGGCTGCCGTCGGAATACGGGAAGATCGAACAGACGATCTCACCGATTGTTTTAAGTGAGATCACAAGTTGGATAAAAGAGCAGACGAAATAACGCCCGTAAAACCAGTGCGCCGGCAGGCTGCCGGCGGTCCGTAGGGAGAAAATATGAACTACATCGGAAAAGAAACAAGCCGCGTGGATGGTTTTGACAAGGTTACCGGCCGGGCAAAATACTCGGCCGAGTTTCAGGTGAAAAATCTGGCGTACGGCTATCTTGTTCAGAGTACGATCGCGAAGGGGACGATAAAATCGATCGATACTTCGGCGGCGGATAAGGCAACGGGTGTTTTGAAGATCTTTACGCACCTCAATTCCTTGAAGGTCGAAGATCGTGCGGGAAGCATGTTTCGCGCACTTCAATCGGCGGAAGTAAAATTTAGCGGTCAGCCGATCGCACTTGTAGTTGCCGAAACTTACG
>JBGTEI010000152.1:0-3886 GCA_041747875.1 Pyrinomonadaceae bacterium
AAAGCAAATGCTGACGCCGCTTTTTCTATGGATCTAAAAACAGCCCCGGAATAAGCATTTCCTGGTAGGGTAATGCAGTTCCTGTTGAAATTATTCCATTTCAAATAGACCTATTTGGGGTCGGCTTGGCTAACGGGACGAAGGAAACAAAATGTAAAAGATTGGAAATCGAGCAAACTTTTCGTGTGGAATAAAAAGGGGTTGTGGAGACATTATATTCCGTTAACCATCGACGTTTGTTTTCAAAGAATAGTGCTTATGATTAATGTATTACCCGAGGCCAAAACGCGCATGAAATTACGTGACAAAACCTGCGAAGAATTTGTACGCGCGATTCATTTGATCAAAAAATTGGATGACCAGGTATTTGTCGGCATTGGGGATTCTGCCGGAGGTATCGGCACCCATTTCAGACATAATTATGATCTCGCCAATAATTTCCTTAATGGTCTCGATTTGGGAAAAATCGACTATGCGACGCGGGAGCGCGATATAATGATCGAGCAGGACCGCCAATACGCGATCGGTAAAATTGAAAACCTGGTTTGCCGCATGGAAGTTATACCGAATAAAATTTTTAGAGATAGTATTTTAGTTGTTTCCGAAATTGAGGCGAGCAATTGTCATACTTCAAGCGTTTCTCGCGAACTCGAATTTGTCCACGGTCACACGGTTCATCATCACGCGATGATCGCAGAGAAATTGAGAGGAATCGGATCATCTGTGTCCGCCGATTTCGGCGTCGCGCCCTCAACCCTCGAATATTGGAAAAGCCAAGCGGACCGGAGCTGATTAATGTTTGAATTCCCGCAGTTTTTCAATCTCAATGAGATCGCCAACTATTCCCCGTTTGTCATTTTTTTCGTTTTGTTTTTTGGTACATTTCTCAGCGAGGATCTGGCATGCATCACCGCAGGTGCGCTCGCAGGACAAGGTAAAATAACATTTGCCCTGGCATTTGTAGCATGTTCAGCGGGTATCTTCTTCGGCGACATCGGACTGTATTGGGTTGGGAGAATATTTGGAAAAAAGCTGACCAAAACTCGAGTGTTTTCGTATTTCGTCTCCGACAGGTCGATCGAAAAAGCATCTGTCTGGCTCGACGATAATGGCGCATCGGCAATTTTCTTAAGCCGTTTTATGACGGGCTTGCGACTGCCGACGTATTTAGCGGCAGGTTTCCTGCGCACCAATTTTCTAAAATTTGCGCTCTATTTTTTGGCCGCAACGGCGATCTGGACACCTATCCTGATCGGTGCGACCGCGTTTTCGGGTAAGATCTTTTCAGCCGGCAATTTACTGCTTGGAATTGTCCTGGCTTTTATCACAGTAAAAGTAGTACTTCACTTTTCACGCTGGAAGAATCGACGACTTTTCTTCGGTAGATTAAAGCGAATTCTCAATTGGGAATTTTGGCCGCTCTCGGTCTTCTATTCGCCGGTCGTATTTTATATCCTGCTGTTGGCGGCAAAGCACCGCAGTTTGACGGTTTTTACTTGCGCAAACCCGGCGATCCCGGCAAGCGGTTTTATCGGCGAATCAAAAGATGAAATATATAAAGGACTGCACACTTCGCCTGCCGCACGTCCATATCTGTTGCATTACACTATCCTCAAAGCGGAAAACTCCAACGCCGATAACCTGCAAATAGCCGAGCGCTTCATCGATCAAAACCACCTCCACTTCCCCCTTATAATCAAACCCGACGCCGGCGAACGCGGGAAAAGCGTGCGCGTCATTTCAAGCTTATCCGAACTTGAAGAACAAACTGAGACACTTGAAGACGACGTCATCCTGCAGGAATTCTTTGGCGGAATCGAGGCGAGTGTTTTTTATATTCGGTTTCCTGAGGTACAAAACGGCAAGATTTTTTCGATCACCGAAAAACAATTCCCGAGCCTTACTGGCGACGGGAGATCAACGCTGGAAACCCTGATATTGAAGGATTCGCGGGCCGTCGCCCTAGCCGGAAAGTATTTCGAAGAAAACCGCGAGAAACTAGATCTCGTAGTACCAGACGGCGAAGAAATTCAGATCATTGACATCGGAACCCATTCGCGCGGTGCGATCTTTGCCGATGGCAAACATTTGAGAACCGACGCTCTCTCAAATACGATCGATGAGATAAGCCGCGGTTTTGAAGGGTTTTACTTCGGCAGATATGATATTCGCGCAAGGTCCTTTTCCGATTTGAAACTGGGAGAGAATTTCAAGATCATTGAGCTTAACGGCGTAACGAGTGAATCAACAAATATTTACGATGAAAAGTTTTCGCTTATTGATGCTTATCGAATCCTTTTCAAGCAGTGGCAGATCGCTTTTAAGATCGGTGCAGCGAACCAGCAAAAGGGCGTCAAACCGACAAAACTATTCGATCTTCTTAGGCTGGTCTTCGGCCTAAAAATAGAGGAGAACTCAACTATTTAGATCGACGAGAAATAATAGCTTCAAATGTGTGTAATTCATTTTGCCTTTAACAAACATCCCGACTTTCCATTAATATTGACCGCCAACCGGGATGAATATTATGATCGCCCGGCAGAGCGGGCGAAAACGTGGGAAGATTTTCCGGCAATTTATGCCGGAAGGGATCTAATAGCAGGCGGAACCTGGCTTGGTATAAACGTTGACGGAAAATTTGCCGCAGTGACAAACTATCGGGATCCGAAAGCGGCGTCCGGCATATCGTCGCGCGGAAACCTGACCGTCGATTTTCTAAAAAATGATGAGTCGGCGAAAACTTATCTAAATCGTCTGCGGAAACACAAGGACGACTTTTCGGGCTTCAATCTCTTGATCGGCGAGATAAGTTCAGAGAAAAACGAGGTGTTCTATTTCTCAAATCGGCAAAATACTTACCGGGAACTTGGAACCGGAATTTATGGGTTGAGTAATCATTTTCTCGACACGCCCTGGCAAAAGGTTGAAAAGGGAAAGAGATATTTAGAAGATATCCTCACGCGCAGATTTACCAATGAAGATCTATTTCAAATGCTGGCAGATGAAACACCCGCCGGGGATTCAGACCTGCCTGACACCGGGATCGGTAAGCAGCGCGAACGACTGCTTTCGTCGGTTTTTATCAAGTCGGAAAATTATGGAACGCGTTGTTCGACCGTTTTGAGCGTTGACAAGGATTTTAAGTTTGATTTTGAAGAAAGAGTATTTGTTTGATAGTCCCGGCCGAAAAACATCTTTCGATACTTCTCATTCATTGTCTTCACGTCAAAAACCACAAAAAAATCGATTGTTCCGAATTCCCTATCGATAACCGGCGCACCGCAAATTTTTGCGCCGATCTTGAGATACATCTTAAAAAGCGACGGCAATTCCACAGGGATTTTTTCCTCCGCATCGTTCTTCATCTGACACTGCTTTCCCCGGCGCGGATTGACGCGATGTATTTGATGAAGAAAATTTTCTTGCTTTAACTGGCGGAAGGCTAGCGAACCGATCGAGGGATCGGTTGTAAAAATTGAACAACAGCCAAATAGATAACGCTTTTTTGAATGCTTAATGTAATTTGCCAAGCCCTTCCATAAAAGAAAAAGAACTCTGGTGTTTCGGTGCTCACGGGCGATGCATGCTCGACCGATCTCTATTGCCTCATTAAGCATCTCGGCGGGAAGATCTTCGATGCTAAACTCTCCGTAAGAATAGAATCCGCTAGTCGTTCCAGCCGTTTCGATCGAATTGATCCGATACGTTCCGACCGTTTTCTGCGTCCGTTTTTCGATCACGATGAGGTGTCTACAGTTAAAATCGTACTCGTCAAATTCAATACCGGCAGTATCTTTCGATTTGGATTCTTCTGCGGCAAGTTCGAGATTAAAAACCTCAAAGCGAAGCCGCAGCGCCGATTCGATCTCCTTCGGGGTCTGAGCGA
>JBGTEI010000153.1:0-2186 GCA_041747875.1 Pyrinomonadaceae bacterium
AACTTTCGTGCTGATTCCCGTCATATCCCGAACAAGAAACGAGTCATTGGTTTTCGCGATCACGACACCCTCGATCTTATATTTTTGTCCTAAAGACAAAGTGCGCACCTGACCATCTTGGGCGACGATCGCCGAAACACCCACGATCATTGATAACGCTGCCAAAGACATTAATATTTGTAATTTTTTGATTCCTCGAAGCATATCTTTACTCCTATTTTTTCCTGTTAAATGTTACGTTTTTATTTTGGAAACCAGAACTCGAATCCGTTTGACGCGGAGAACTAACGATTGGGTTGTCGGCAAAAAAGGTAATTGTCAAAAAAATACTGACTATATGCATCTAGTTTGCCGGGTCTTCTTAAGTGACAGTGAATAAACTGGTTACATTTCCTAAACAAAATGTGCCATATTATTTAAAAATGACAAACACAGTTAATCTTCCAAAGAACTGCAGAAATTACATCGTAAATTCTGCAGTTTCGAGATAATTTTTCACGAAAGAAAGGAATTGTTCGCCATCGGCTCCATCCACGACACGGTGATCGTATGTAAGTGCAAAATATGCCATGTGCCGAATAGCGATCACATCGTCGCCTTCGGGAGTCGTCATTACCTTAGCACGCTTTTCGATAGTACCGACACAAAGGATCGCGACCTGTGGTTGATTGATTATAGGAGTTCCGTATAATCCGCCAAAAACTCCTGGATTTGTAATTGTAAAAGTTCCGCCGGATACCTCATCGGGCATCAGTTTTTTGGTTCGGGCGCGATCAGCAAGGTCATTGGCGGTTTGAGCGAGTCCGGCCAGTGAAAGTGAATCCGCTTTCTTTATAACCGGAACGATCAACCCCCAATCAAGCGCAACCGCCATGCCTAAATTTACGTCGCCTTTATAGATTATTTGATCGCCTGAAACCTGAGAATTGACGACGGGGAATTTTCTCAGTGCATTTGTAACCGCCTGAAAAATAAACGGCATATAGGTAAGTTTTGTGCCGTAACGACTTAAGAATTCAGATTTATTGGCATTTCTGAATTTTGCGACGCTTGTCATATCGACTTCATAAACACTTGTAACGTGTGCTGAAGTCTGTTTCGAAAACGTCATATGCTCGGCAATTTTCTTCCTCATTACAGACATCGGTTCGACCCGGTCTCCGACCTGCGAAGAAACTTGCGGCGCTTTATATTCTGCCTGCTGAACCGGTTTAGGAGTTTCCGCCGGAGCTTTCGCCTCTGGCTGCGTAAGCAGATCCTGCGGTTTGACCGCCGCTCCTGAATCGATAAACGATAAAATGTCTTTCTTTGTTACGCGTCCGCTCATTCCGCTTCCCGGAATTTGTGAAATATCTACGTTGTGTTCCTTTGCGATATTTCTTACGAGCGGACTGCTGCGAAGTTTGCGAAGTTCGTCCGCGGTTTGATCGCTGATTGGTTTGTCGTGTCCGTTTGTTGCCGGCGCACTTATCGCAGATGTCTCCGCCGCGGGTTGGGGCTTAGTTTCCTCGACTTCAACTTTTGCTGCCGGCGCCTCAGTTTTTGGTGCGGGTGCTGCCGCGCCTTCAGCTCCGATCAGCGCAACGACCGAATCTACCTCAACCGTATCACCTTCCTCGGCATTGATCATCAATAGTGTTCCCGCAACGGGTGAAGGAACTTCGGCGTCGACTTTGTCTGTAGAGATTTCCAGGAGCGGTTCGTCACGTTCGACCTTATCTCCAACCGATTTCAGCCATTTTGAAATTGTACCTTCAGTGATCGATTCGCCCATTTGCGGCATCACGATCTCGGTTGCATCTCCTGTGCTTGCAGCAGCTGGTACTGGTTCAGTTGTAGTTTCCGGGACTTCAAGCTGTACTGCTTCAACCGGTTCCGGCGCTTTCGGAGTTTCTGCCGGTGCGGCTTCAACAGCCGCGGCTTGCGAACCATTTGAAGGTGCTGCCGTCTCGCCGGGTTCTCCCAAAACTCCGACAACAGAATCGACTTCTACCGTCTCGCCTTCTTCAGCGCGGATCTCAAGTAAGATTCCGGCCTGCGGCGAAGGGACTTCTGCGTCAACCTTATCTGTTGAGATCTCAAGCAGCGGCTCGTCACGTTCAACTCTCTCACCGACCTTCTTTAACCATTTGGAAACGGTTCCTTCTGTGATCGATTCGCCCATCTGCGGCATTACAACTTCTACA
>JBGTEI010000154.1:0-2353 GCA_041747875.1 Pyrinomonadaceae bacterium
AACTGCTGAAAAACTCAAGCCTAATAATTGCATTATAAGCAACAACCTTGGAGTCGTATATGATGCGATCGGAAAGAAGGAGTTGGCGCAAAAGTACTATCGAGCCGCTGTCGACCTCGATCCAAAATATGGGATTGCTCAATATAATCTTGCAGCGAGTTATCTGGAAAACGGGAAACGCGCGGAAGCTTACAAAGGACTCAATTTGCTAAAATCGCTCGACAACGATTTGGCGAATGAACTTCAGCAAATGATCTGGGGGAAATATGTCGTCAATGTTTCAACCCGAAAAATTCAATAGGAATTAGATCCAGCCTAATACCCGACGCACTGATCCGAGCGATCCGCGCCGGGTTTTTTCTTGACTGATACCAATGAATAATCGATCGCCGATTTCGCAAAAACCAATGGATGTTGGAAGACTCTGAGGTTATTGGTTTGAATTAATAGTATTGTGCTATTAATATGCTTAATCGCTTTTAAGTTATGAATAACCCATTGGTAGCAATAATTGGACGTCCAAATGTCGGAAAATCCACGCTTTTTAATCGTTTGACGGGGAGCCGGAAATCGATCGTTGGAAATGAACCCGGGATTACGCGCGACCGTATCTATGGGATCGTTGAATGGCGAACGAAGGAATTTGAACTGGTTGATACCGGCGGAATAGTGCCCGACGATGATGCAATAATTCCGGCGAATATTTTCAAACAAGCTGACTTCGCTATTTCGCAGGCCGTAGCGATCATTTGGGTTGTCGATGCGCGGGCCGGAATTACTCCTCTTGATGAAGAACTTGGGATCCTTTTGCGAAATACCAAGAAACCGGTTTTTATTGCCGCAAACAAATCCGAGTCGGTAAAAGTTGCGGAAGAAGCGGCGGAATTTTATAAGTTTGGTTTTGAAATGATCCCCATTTCGGCCGAACACGGTACAAACGCCGGTGATCTGTTGGAAGCACTTTTTGAAGTTCTTGAATTTCCGGAAGAGCTCGAAGAAGAAGATTCCAGTGAAATAAAACTCGCGATTATAGGTCGTCCAAACGTTGGAAAATCTTCGATCTTAAATAACCTTCTCGGTGAAGAGCGGACGATCGTTTCTCCGATCGCAGGAACAACTCGTGATTCGATCGATACTTCGCTCGAGGTGGACGGGCAAAAATATCTTTTGATCGACACAGCAGGAATTCGCCGGAAAGGTAAAACTACGGAAATGGCGGAAAAACTTTCCGTGATCATGGCTCGAAAAGCGCTCGAGCGGGCAGATGTTGCTGTCCTTGTGATCGACGCGGAAGAGGGCGTTACCAATTTGGATGCGAGTATTGCCGGGTATGCGATCGATTCGGGCTGCAGCGTTATCGTTGCAATAAATAAATGGGATCTGGTTCAGGAAAAAGAAACAGGAACTGTCAGCGAATTTGAACGAAATTTTCGCGATAAGATGAAATTTATGGACTGGTCGCCAATCGTCACAACATCTGCAGTAACCGGTCAGCGTATGAAGCGCTTATTTCCACTAGTATTGAAAGCAAACGAGGCGAGAAACACAAGGATCCCGACAAGCAGACTAAATGAATTCTTTGAGATCAATGTCTTGCAGCCCAAAGGGGGCGGCGGAAAGGCTCCCGGCAAAGGAAGTTCAAAGCTCAATGTTAAATATTTGACGCAGGCGGGAATACGACCTCCATTATTTATTTTGTTTACTTCTGGTGGAGGCGCCGGTAAAGGTGGACTTCATTTTTCATATTTGAGATATTTGGAAAACCGTATGCGTGAGCAGTTTGAATTTTTCGCGACCCCCATTAAATTAGTAGAACGATATAAAGTCGGTAAGCGCGGAAAGAAGTAGAGAACTGCCGCGCGTTTTTCTTAATGTAAAATGGATATTTTGCTCGTAACAATTCGGTTATTTCTAGTTGGGATTTTCTCGCTCGCGGGAATTGGAAAACTACTTGACCTAAAAGGTTCGAAAAAAGCCGTTGAGGGATTTGGTGTTCACGAGAGTATTTCGAAGCCGTTTGCCGTTTTGCTTCCGGTTTTAGAGATCGCCATTGCTATTCTTTTGCTACCGGTTCAAGCTTCTTGGTATGGAGCGGTCGGCGGCGGCGTATTGATGTTGATCTTCGTTGGCGGAATGCTTTGGCAGATGTGGCAGGGAAACGCTCCTGATTGTCATTGCTTTGGACAAATTCACAGTGAACCCGTAAGTAAGAAGAGTTTATTAAGGAATGCAGCTTTTGTTCTGCTGGCGTTCTTTTTGGTATTTCAAGGACGAGAAAATCAGGGATACGATCTTTTCGATCCTGCAAATAATTTTTCCGAAACAAACGTTATGCAGATTATAATTGGAATTG
>JBGTEI010000155.1:0-10238 GCA_041747875.1 Pyrinomonadaceae bacterium
CGTTCAATAAACCGGTTGGTTGATGATGATATGGGACATGCTTACGAGGCATTCGCATTAGTGGCGCTGCTTGTAAAAGCCGGCGAAACTAAAGAAATCTTTGAGGTAATCGAAAATCAAAGCGATCGAAAGGTAAAACTCGCGATCCTCCATTGCCTGAAGGTATTAAAAGATCCTTCAACTCTCCCGGATCTATATACGTATATCGAGAGAAATTCCCTACCTGAAGATCTCAGCAACGCCGCAAATGATGTCATCCGGAGTTTTGAATTAGTGCCGGCGTAAAATAGATTCGGAATTGGAAAACTAAAGAGTTACGAAGTAATATTGCAAATTACTTCGTAACTCTTTTGTTTTAAATGCAGTTAAAATTAGTAACCAATCATAAGCCTACGGGTGACCAGCCAACCGCAATCGCCCAACTCGTCGATGGATTAAATCGAGGCGTTGACGATCAGGTTCTGCTTGGTATAACGGGCAGCGGAAAAACGTTTACGATCGCAAACGTTATAAGTCAAACACAGCGGCCGGCATTAGTGCTTGCGCACAATAAAACACTCGCCGCGCAGCTTTATCAGGAATTCAGAACGTACTTTCCGCACAACGCGGTCGAATACTTTGTTTCGTACTACGATTATTATCAGCCTGAAGCATACGTGCCGGCTTCGGATGTTTACATCGAAAAAGAGGCGACGGTAAACGAAGAGATCGACCGGCTTCGATTAAGTGCGACGCGGGCGCTTTTTGATCGTCGTGACATTATCGTCGTTGCTAGTGTCTCCTGTATTTATGGCCTTGGCGATCCGGATGCATATTATGGAATGCTGCAGTTTGTCGAGCCGGGACAAAAGCTCGACCGCGAGGATTTCATCCGCAAACTGGTTGAAATGCAGTATGAGCGCTCAAATATTCAATTTGAACGCGGAAATTTCCGGGTTCGCGGCGATATCGTCGAACTTTATCCCAGTTATCAGGATGAAGCATATAGGGTCGAATTTTGGGGAGATGAGATCGAGGGAGTTTATACGATCGATTCACTGCTCGGCGAGGTCTTGGTAAAACACGAAACCCGGGTTCCGATCTATCCAAAAACTCACTATGTAATGTCAAAAGCGACAATATCGCGGGCGATCAAAACAATTAAAGAAGAGCTCGAGTGGTGGGAAGAGAAGCTGATAAAAGAAGGGAAGATCGTCGAATCACAAAGACTCCATCAGCGGACGATGTACGATCTCGAAATGATGAAGGAGATGGGATATTGCCACGGCGTTGAAAACTATTCGCGTCACTTGACGGGCAAGAAACCGGGCGAACCGCCGCCCACGCTTCTAGATTATTTGCCGAAAGACACGATAATGGTTATCGATGAATCCCACCAATCGGTTCCTCAATTGGGAGCTATGTTCAAAGGCGATCAATCCCGAAAAGGGACGCTTGTCGAACACGGTTTTCGTCTCCCGAGTGCAAAAGACAATCGTCCGCTAAACTTTCAGGAGTTTGAAGAAAGGGTCGGACAGACGATCTATGTTTCTGCGACACCAGGTAACTATGAACTCGAAAAGACGGAAGGTGAAATTATCGAGCAGGTAATTCGTCCGACAGGATTGCTTGATCCAAATATCGAAGTACGACCGGTAAAGGGTCAGATCGATGATCTTTTAGAAGAATGCAGAAAACGCGCGGAGCGGAATGAACGAGTATTGGTCACCACGCTGACAAAGAAAATGGCGGAGAATCTTTCGGAATATTTTGCGGAAGTAGGTGTAAAAGTAAATTATCTTCATTCGGATATTCTTACGCTGGAAAGAATCAAGATCTTAAGGGATTTGCGGCGCGGCGAGTTTGATGTTTTGGTAGGTATTAATCTGTTGCGGGAGGGACTCGATCTGCCGGAGGTTTCGTTGGTAGCAATTCTCGATGCAGACAAAGAAGGCTTTTTGCGCTCGGAACGTTCTCTGATCCAGACTATCGGTAGAGCGGCGAGGAATTCTGATGGGATCGCGATCCTTTATGCGGATAAGGTCACACGCTCGATGAAGCTGGCGATCGACGAAACAAAAAGGCGTCGAAAGGTCCAGGAAGAATACAATGAAGAGCATGGAATTACGCCTACAACGATCATTAAATCGATCGAGGCTACGCTTGTAACGGCGTACGAGGCGGATTATTTCAAGGTCCCGCTTGATTTTGATAAATACGAAGATTATTCGCCAAAACAGCTAAAGGAAATGGTTGCCGGACTCGAAAGCGAAATGCGGGAATCCGCAAAAGAAATGAAGTTTGAGCGGGCGGCTGAGATACGGGATAAGGTAAAATACTTAAAAGAAAGACAGTTAGAATTGGGATAGTGAAATGCAGGTAAAAACACAGATCGAAGAATTGCAGGATTATCTGATCGACGCAAGTAATTTGCCGGGCGGCAATGCGGAAAAACTGTTCATACCGGAAACAAAAGAAGAGATCGCAGAGATCCTCAAGGTTGCAAATGAAAAAGGTGTTCAGGTTACGGTTTCAGGAGCGCGAACGGGGACTGTAGGCGGTGCGATCCCATTTGGAGGGTTCGTTATCTCGCTTGAGAAGTTTAAGAAGCTTGAGATCTCAAAACAAGATTCGGGAGGTACTGCCGCAATAGGCGCCGGAGTTCCGTTGATCGATGTCCAAAAAGCCGTTGACGCGGAAGGCCTTTTTTATCCTCCGGACCCAACGGAATGGAGTTGTCAGATCGGCGGTACTGTTGCAACAAACGCAAGTGGCGCACGAAGTTTCAAATATGGCTCGACAAGAGATTTTGTCGAGCGTTTGGAAATCGTTTTGCCCGACGGAGATACATTGAACATCAAACGCGGCGAGATCTTTGGTCACGATGGATTCGTCGAATTGGAAACATCGGGCGGTAATACGATCAAAGCTAAGCTGCCAACATATTCCCCGCCAAATGTTAGAAAAAATACGAGCGGATATTTTTCCGGTGAAGCGATTGATGCGATAGATCTATTTATTGGAAGTGAAGGAACGCTCGGCATCGTTGCTGAGGTCGAGCTAAGACTTTTACCAAAACCAAAAGGATTCCTAAGCGGGATTGTGTTTTTTGAAAGTGAGACGGATCTGCTCAAACTTGTTAATGAAGTGCGGAATAAGTCTTTCGAAACGAGAAGAAATCTCATTTCAGATTCCGATTCAGACGCATCTGTTGACGCCGTAGTCCTCGAATATTTTGACGGCAAATCTCTCGAATTTATTTGCGAACATTTTCCTGAGACTCCGAAAAATATGGCTGGTGCGATCTTTTTTGAACAGGAAACAAGTGAAGCGAATGAAGATGAATTATTTGAAAAGTGGAATGAACTGCTTGAAAATAATAATGCCGATATTGAGCAGTCATGGTTTGCCGTAAATGAGCAAGATCTTGAAAAAATGCGGTCGTTTCGGCACGCGCTTCCGGTCGCCGTCAATGAGCGGATAGTAAAATATAAACAGCGAAAGGTTGGAACGGACATGGCGCTGCCGGATGATAAATTCGAATCATTTTTAAAGTTCTATCAAAGTAAATTAAACGAAAGCGGTCTCGACCATTTAATTTTCGGACATATCGGCGACAATCATCTTCATGCAAATATGATCCCGAAAAATGAGGAAGAGATGACTACGGCTCGAAATCTTTACGGACGTTTTATAGCGCAGGCTATAATGATGGGCGGAACCGTTTCAGCGGAACATGGGATCGGAAAACTGAAATCGAAGTATCTTTACGTAATGTATGGAGAAAGATACTTAAATGAAATGGCGGAACTAAAGAAAGCGTTTGACCGTAATGGTATTTTGGGCCGCGGAAATATTTTTGATGCAAAATTCCTTCAATAAATTCGTCAGTCTAATTCAGACGATCCAACATTCAAATTTGTAGTAGAATTCAGGAGACAAAATGAAAAATAGGTTAACGATTTTTTTAGCATTGATCTTAATAGTAATTGTAGCTTTGGGCTGCGGGTTGACCGATCGTCTTACGGGCTCGAAAGATGAAAGCGAACCAACAACAGAATCGGGCGAAACGAAGACTTCAGATTCAAAATCAGAATCCACGGGGGAAGTAGTAAAAGTTGGAATTCCCGAGTGTGACGAACTTGCTACTTATTTGAACGACAATGCGGAAGAGATCGGAAAGGAATCGATAGTAGTACGCGGAATTGTTGAAATGTACAAGCAGACGATATTTAGCAATCTTCGAGATAGCGTAGAAAAAATGAATGACGAAGAAAAAGCGAAGTACGCGGAAAACTGTAAAAAGGCGCTTGAGAACGTGAAAAAACAGGTGAAACCAAAAGAATAACTACTTTAAAATGGTATTGAAAGCAAAAAGGCAGGGCCCGAATTCGGCTTTGCCTTTTTTGTGTTTGCGGCAAAATGCGTTGGCATATAAAATACAACGCTTTACGAGAATAAGTAGTATTTACCTTTTTGAGGACCGGATAAATATGATCAAAGCAATATTATTAGATTTTAACGGCGTAATTATTGACGATGAGCCAATTCAAATGAGAGCGTATCGGGACATACTCGTCGAAGAAGAGATCGATCTGACCGAAGAAAAATACCTTGATTGTCTTGGGATGAACGACGCCGCCTTCTTAACAGCGATCTTTGAGCGCGAAGGCAAAACGGTATCTAAAGAGCGGCTTGATGAATTGATCGCGGCAAAAACGGCGAAATGGAGGGAAAATATCGAGAAAGAAACGCCCATTTTCGACGGTGTGGATGACTTTATAAAACGTATGGCGAATGATTTCTTACTTGGCGTGGTTAGCATGGCGCGCCGTGTTGAGATCGATCATGTGCTCGAAAATACTGGATTGAAGGATAATTTCGCGATAGTTGTCAGCGCAGAAGACGTTTCAACTTTTAAACCTGATCCGGAATGTTATCGCACTGGCTTCCGTTTAATTGATCTAGCCCGAACTTTTGTTGGGAAGCTTCCACTTACACACGATCAATGTGTGGTTATTGAGGATTCACCTCCCGGGATCGTAGCGGGGAAGAAAGCCGGTTTAAAGACGCTTGGTGTAACAAATACCGTAGACGAGAAAATGCTTCGCGCTGCGGGTGCGGATTCGGTAACACATAGTTTGAAGGACTGGTCACCGGATTCATTTCGTCGTGTTTTTGTTTAATATTTTACATCATCATTGTATGCTTTTAAGAAAGCAATTATTTGGAGGAATATTATGAAAATTAATCCGGATCCGCATAAAGATGGTTTTGAACTTCAACCCACAAACAATGTCACGGCGGAATTAGCCGATCTATCGAGTGCGCAGGAAGTTGCGGTAACTCTTGAAGGTCGTGAGATAAAGAAAGACGCGATCAGCGTGTTTCTCGGTCAGGAAGGACTTGAAAAGATCGACCTTTCAGGAGAACACCATGGTATGTATGGTTTCATCCTTCGAAATATCCAGCATCTGTCACACGAATGGAAAATTCATGAATCTGCACAGGCCGCTCTTGAGCGTGGGAGAGTTCTTGTCAGCATTCAAACAGATGGTTCGGATGAACAAATTGCAGTGGTTGTTGCGGCACTAAAAGAGCGGGACGCAAGCGGGATAGTATACTGGGGCGCGCTTACGACAAAAGATTTCTAAGATCATTTCACGTAAGGACTGATTCTCACCAAAATATATATGGCTGAACATTTAATTTCGATCGAAGATGCACGGGAAGATCTTCTGAGCTGTGCTGTTTACCTTGCGGAGAATATCGGCAGCACAGAAGCTCGTGCGGCGGCGATCGAAACGATAATTACTTATTACCTTCAGCATTCTGATGTGGATACTTCCGCTGAGATCGCGGACTCTGTAGATGACCCGTTTATTAGAGATCGCCTGCTCGCGGAGGTCGTATCTAAATGTGCAGAAATTGGCGATGATGAATATGCGTTTCAATTGGTAGACGCTATCGATGAGCAGACAACTAAAAACAGCGCGCGCGGGAAGATCGCCATCCAGAAGGCAAAAAAGGGCCAGTTTGCTGAAGCAATTGAGCTTGCAGGCAAACTCGACCATTCGTCTGATGTTTTTGCAGCAATTGCTATATATCAGGCGGTTTCCGGAGCCGCGCTTGAGGCCGAAAAAACTTTAGATCGCGTTGACTTCTTCAGCGCTAAAGTGGTCGCGCTTCAGGAGATCGCATTGTTTCAGCTACAAGAAAAAGACACTGACAGCGCCGTCATAACGCTTGACCGGGCTTTTTCAATTGCGGGAGAGATAGAGTTTACCGAAGACAAGATCCGGGCGCTTCTTGCTATCGCGGGTTCTTACGCCGAGGCGGGCGAAAAAGAGAAGGCGTGCAATGCACTGGACGCGGCGCGTAGGGTTGTTGAAAGTATAGAAGGGGCGCACAAGGATAATCTTTTTGTAAACATCGCGATCGGATTTTTAAGGGCCGGGAATGTAGATGAAGCGGACAGCACACTCGATCTTGTCGAAGACAAATCTCAAATTGCAGATTGCCTGATCGGATTTACTCAAGTATTCCGGTTAGAAGAAGACGAAGAAGAGGCTCTCGAGTCACTTGAGGAGGCCTATGCAATGCTTAAATCACAGACCGAACGCGAGATCCGGAATTCGAAGGTCAGGCTTCAGCTTTTTGGATCTATCGCAAGGGAATTCGCAGAACTAGGCAAAGTAGAACGCGCGATTGAGATTGCACATGAGAATCCGGATGGCCAATTAAGGAATTCGGCGCTGACGCAGATCGCGCAAATATGCACCGCGGAGAGCTATCCGGAAATGGCGAAGGCGGCAGTAAGCGGGATCGAACCTGAATCACAGCGAATACCTGCGCTGATCGCACTTAGTGATGTGCTTGTTAAAGAAAAACGGGTAGAAGAAGCGCTCGAAAAACTAAATGAGGCTTCCGATATGGCGCGGGAAATTCAGCAGTATATTTTTCGATGTGAACTCCAGAACCAAATTGCGAGGCGCCTCTTTGAGGTTGGCGACGCTGAGGGGGCCCGGCGTATTTTGTCGGAAGGTTTAGAAAGTGCTAACGAAATACGCGGCGGCGCACATCGTTCGGTTGCATTAGCGGAGCTATCCGAGAGTTACAAACAACTTGAATTTGATCTTTCACCTGAAGATAAGGAAATCATTGGTACGCTTGTCCGAACCTCGGATTGGTAAAGGAATCTAAATTCCAAATATGACCGACTCCGAGAAAACCCCTGATTACGGACCGCATATTTCACTTTTTGCCGTACAGCTGATGTTTGGCTCGGCGCCAATACTTGGAAAACTTGCGCTCGAGGCTTTTCCAAGCTTTGCGATCGTCGGGTTTCGGGTCGGAGTTGGTGCGTTGGTGTTCTATATTCTTCAAAGATTTCGGGGAAACCTTGAACTTGATAAAACTTCCCATTATTTCTATTTCGCGCTCTTTGCAGTTTTTGGGATAATTCTTAACCAACTATTGTTCTTTACCGGACTTTCGCTCACAACGGCTACAAACACATCATTGCTTGCGGTTTTGATACCTGTCTTTGCGATATTAGTGAGCGCGTTTGTTGGAAATGACACGTTAACATGGCGAAAGATCGCCGGGATAATTGTTGCCGGGTGCGGTGTGGTCTATCTGATCGATCCGACAAAAGCGAGCTTCTCATCCGCGACCACCCAGGGAGATATCCTCGTCCTGCTAAACAGTCTTTCGTATGCAATATATCTCGCGATATCAAAGAAACTGATAAGTCATTATGGATCGTTAAAATCGATAACCTGGCTCTTTCTTTTTGGGAGCATTATAAATGTGCCGGTAGGACTTTATTCGCTGCAATCGGTTGATCTGCAGCAAGTTAGTACGAACGCGTGGCTTGCACTTGCCGGTGTGGTTATTTTTCCAACGATTTTGGCGTATTACTGGAACACGTGGGCGCTCGCCCGGGTAGAACCTTCGATCGTCGCGATCTACGTCTATCTGCAGCCAATCATCGGAACGATACTTGCAATAACGATTTTGGGGGAAACATGGAATCCCCGGCTTTTTGCAGCGATGGGTTTGATCTTTGCAGGCGTGTTTCTTGTAACTATCAGAAGAAGATCGAAACAAAAAATCCTACCAGCGAATTGATGATCGTGAATGTGAGCGGGAACGTTCTCAAACGCAGATATTCCCGTTTACTAAAGTTAGTTTTATCTTGCCCAAATTATCGATCGCCACCAAATTTGCAAGTTTCCCGACTTCTATCGAACCTTGATCGCCATCTACACCCAAGAGTTTTGCCGGGTTAAGGGAAGCCATTTTCGATACTTCGGAAATTGAAAAACCCAATGAACGCATCAACTTAAAGGCATCGAGCATCGTGATAACACTCCCCGCGATACTGCCCCGATCGTTTTGCGTTTTGCCGTCGATTACAGAAATATTTTCTTCCCAAACTTCGTAGTCCCCGTCGCCCAACCCGGTCGGAGCAATAGAATCGCTGATCAGCGAGACCGAGTCTGCGGTTTTGGCAGCGATTGCCGTTTTTAGAATCCTTGGATCGACATGGACTCCATCGGCGATAATATCGAAGGTTGATCTATTATCCGATAGCGCCCATCCGGCGACACCGATCTCGCGATGATGTATCCCGGTCATTGCATTAAACATGTGGGTGAAATGATTCGCGCCGGCTGCACTTGCTGCTTCAAGTGTTTCAATATCCGCACTCGTGTGCCCAATTGAGATTATCCAACCCTTTTTTCGAAGTGTTTTTATAAAGTCTATCCCGTTGTTAATTTCGGGTGCCAGGGTCATTAAGTGGACCCCCGCTTTTAACATTGGAAGTGGAATTTCATTTGACGGCGGAACAAACGATTTGAAATATTTCGGTCTAAGTGCACCGCACATTTTTATGTTTGCGTAAATACCTTCATAATGGACGCCGACGATCTGAGCAACCGGAAGTTCTTGCTGAACTGCCATAACGCCGTCTATTGCATCTATCAGCATGCGGTATCGTAAATCCGAATCCGGGACAAGTGTTGGGAGCCATGAGGTTACACCATTACGCGCGAGAAATTTACCGATTTCTATGAGGTCGTCAGAATTCGCTTTGTTGACGTCAAAACCTATCGCTCCATGATTATGAATGTCTATAAAACCGGGCAAGATTGTGGTGTTTTTAAGATCGATAATTTCATCAGCAATTTGTAATTTATCTGAAACTTCGATGATCCGGTTGTTTTGAATGAGTAGGGAAGTCTGTCTGGTTTCCTGGGGAAATACGATTTCGGCGCCGACTAGCAAAATGCTTTTCATAATTGATGTGGCTCGCCGCGCATTTGGTAAGTCTAGCGAACTGCCTTAAACTTCTCTTCGCGTTCTTCGAAGTTTTCCTTGCAGAGCTTTACGAATTCTTTTGCGATCGGTGAAAAATACCCGCCGCGCAGACGTGCCAAGCCCAAATTCCATTTGATCTCTGCACCTTCGATCCAAAATGAAACCATCTTACCGGCCTTTACGTCTTCTGCCGAGCTTTTCGCACCAGCGATGCCGACTCCCATGTTGTTCTCTACCATTTTGTTTATGGCTTCCTGTCTGGAAAGTTCCATCGCGACATTGGGTTTCGCATTTGCAGCATCAAAGAAATTATCCACCATGCGTCTGGTATTTCCGCCTTTTTCACCCAAAATAAGCTTTTCGCCCGCAAGATGCGCCGCACTGATAAACTTCTTTCCGGCAAGCGGATGGCTCGGATGAGCAATTGCTACTACTTCGTCGCTGTAGAGTAATTCCGTTTGTATATTTGGTGTTTCGATCGGGAGTGAGACAAATGCGATATCTGTTTCACCATGAAGGATCTTGTCGACCAGTGTTTCACTCGTTCCCGAACTGACAGAAATCTCAGAGTTTGGATAAACTTCTTTTAGCCTTTCCAAAATGATTGGTAATTGGTCGGTTGCGAACATCGCAGACGCTGAACCAATACGTAATCTTCCGTGTTCGGCACCCGCAATTTCATGAAGCTCTTCAAGCGCCGAATCGTGTTCGCGGAGAATTCCACGTGCCCTGCTTAAGAGACACTCGCCGGCTTCTGTCAGCAGCACCCGTCTCGGAGTACGGGTGAAAAGAGGTAAACCAACCTCTTTTTCAAGTTGGCGGATCTGCATCGAAACGGCAGCTTGAGTGACGTTTACGCGTTTCGCACCGGCGGTAAATGTCCTTTCTTCCGCAATTGCTACAAAAGCTTTTAGTTGTTTAATTTCCATGCA
>JBGTEI010000156.1:0-5649 GCA_041747875.1 Pyrinomonadaceae bacterium
CGTCTTTGTGAAAACCGGACACAGGTGGTAAACAGCGTTGGAAATCCGAACGCCGACTTGATGTTTATCGGCGAGGCGCCGGGCGCAGACGAGGACGAACAAGGCGAGCCTTTTGTCGGTCGTGCGGGAAAACTGCTGACAAAAATGATCGAAGGGATCGATCTAAAACGCGAAGATGTGTTTATCGGAAATATTAACCGCTGCCGTCCGCCCGGAAACCGACAGCCGCAAACGGATGAAGCGGTAATTTGCCGGCCTTTTTTATTGCGTGAGATCGCGATTGTCCGTCCAAAGGTGATCGTCGTAATGGGAAATACGGCGTGTCAAAATCTGTTCGACACAAAGATCGGGATCACAAAGCTCCGCGGAAGTTTCAAGGATTATTTTGGCGTTAAGGTGATGCCGACGTTTCACCCTGCTTATCTGCTTCGCGATCCGCGAAAAAAACGTGAGGTTTGGGAAGATCTGAAGACGATCCGGAATTATTTGAACGAAACTAGGTAGATTTTGTGAATTCGTAAGATCTGATCGTTTTTCAATATGGATCCAAAACAACTTTCGACAAAACTGATCCACAAAGGACGGATTTTTGATCTCGTTTCGGCGAAGCTTCGTGAGAATACACACGAATACGAACGCGATATTATCGTCCACGGCGGGAGTGCGGTAATAGTTCCTGTTTTTGAGGACTTAACTGTCGGTTTTGTAAGGCAGTATCGGCACGCCGCAGAAAAGTTTCTTCTGGAATTGCCGGCCGGGACACTGGAAGAAGGCGAATCTCCTGAAACTTCGGCGCTGCGCGAAGTGGAAGAAGAAATAGGATTTAAGGCTTCGAAGATCGAAAAGCTAACCGAATTTTACGTTTCGCCGGGATTCCTGACTGAGAAAATGCACGTTTTTCTGGCGACCGGACTGACGAAAACTACCCAAAACCTGGATGAAGACGAGATTCTTTCGGTCGAACGGATCGCTTTCCCTCACGCAATGAAAATGATCGCAAACGGCGAGATCGAGGATGCCAAAACGATGCTCGGACTGATCTTCGCGAAAAAGCAATTAAACATTGATTTTTAACCTCTGCCTTTGCTTGACGACACCATTGTTTTTAGATATTCTAACGGTTCGCATTTTGGCGAAAATTCTTTATAAAGGCTAAGCATTTATTATGAGCACGTATTTCCCGAGTGGAAAAAATCTGGCTGAAAAGCGCAAGTGGTTTATTGTCGACGCAAAAGGTAAAACGGTCGGCAGACTTTCAACTGAGATCGCAAAGATCCTGACGGGTAAGAACAAACCCATTTGGACTCCTTTTTTAGATATGGGCGATCATGTTGTAGTTATTAACGCGCGTCACGCTGTTTTTAAAGGGTCAAAAAATGACCAAAAAAATTATTACAGTCACTCCGGTTATCCCGGCGGTTTGAAAACAACTTCGGTCAAGAAGATGTTTGAAACCAAACCCGAGCAGATAATTGAGCGTGCGGTAAAAGGAATGGTTCCTTCGACCAAGCTTGGAAGAGCTATGTTTAAAAAGCTTAAAGTTTACGCCGATGCTGAACATCCGCATGCCGCGCAAAATCCGGAACCAATCGAAATTGAAACATTGTAAAAGAGAGTTTAGAGTTCAAAGTTTCGTGTTCTGAGTTTTAAGAACAGTGGCCTTTGGAGTTAGAACTTGATTTGAAACCTTGAACATTAAACCTGAAACTTTGAACTAGACATATGGCAGAAACACAATATTACGGAACAGGTCGCAGAAAGACTTCGGTCGCTCGAGTTTATTTACGTCCGGGTGAAGGAAAAATGACCGTCAACAGACGTGACTTTGAAAATTACTTCCCGAATGAAGCGTTAAGAATGATCATCAATCAGCCGCTATCTTTAACGGAAATCGGCGGTAAATTTGACATTCTTGTAAACGTTGCGGGCGGCGGAAGTGCAGGACAAGCAGGTGCTGTTCGTCACGGGATCACCCGTGCTTTGCTCGAATATAATGCAGACCTTCGCCCGACGCTGAAAAAAGCCGGTCTCGTAACACGCGACCCGCGAAAGAAAGAGCGTAAGAAATACGGTCAGAAAGGCGCACGCGCACGATTCCAATTCTCGAAGAGATAAACGAATTACGCGATACGCAATTCGCGATTCGCAAGGAGAATTTTCTTTGCGAATTGCGTTCTGCATATCACGCATTATTCCATTGCCGGAGTTTATTGGTTAGCAAGCAGCTCCGGCGAGTACATAAACCAATAAAAGTAAGGAGATACTAAGTTTTGGCAACAGTAACAATGAAAGAACTCCTCGAAGCTGGAGTTCACTTTGGTCACCAAGTACGTCGTTGGAACCCGAAAATGAAAGATTACATTTTCGGCGAGCGCAACGGCATTTATATTATTGACCTTCAAAAAACACAAAAACTTTTCCGTGACGCACTCGCCTATGTTGAGGACTTTGTAACGGAAAAACCAAATGCGAAGATTTTATTTGTCGGCACGAAACGACAGGCACAAGACGCGATCGTCGAAGAAGCGCAGCGGTGCAGTCAGTATTATGTAGCCAATCGATGGCTCGGCGGTTTGATGACGAATTTCAAGACCGTTCAAAAATCGATCAGTCGCCTTAAAGAAATTGAAGCGATGAAAGAAGATGGTCGTGCAGAAATGCTGACAAAGAAAGAACGTCTTCAGCTTGACCGCGAACTCGGAAAATTGATGAGCAATTTATCGGGTATCAAAGATATGGGCGGACTTCCCGACCTTCTCTTTGTGATCGACGTCCGAAAGGAAGATATTGCGATCAAAGAGGCTAATCGATTGAATATTCCGGTTGTTGCGGTTGTTGATACAAACTGCTCACCGGATGGCGTTGACTACGTTATCCCGGGAAATGACGACGCGCTCCGAGCAATCCGACTTTTCACAGCTCGCGTAGCAGATGCGATCTTAGACGGTCAAAACGTCGCCAGTGAAGGAATGACCGGTGTCTCTGAAGAAGATTTCGAAGCTGCTCAAACCGAAAGCGATGATGCGGAAGATGTTGCACCGGCTGCTGCTGCTCCGGCTGTAGAAGCACCTGCTGCTGAAACCGCAGAGGAGGCTGAGCCTGAAACATTGACCGAAGCTGCACCAGCGGCTGCGGCGAAAACTGAAGAAGCTCCGCCGGTGGCTTCGGTTGAAGAAGCGGTTGATGCTGCGGCTGATAAGGCCACGGAAAAAGAGGAAAAAACAGAAGCATCAGCAAGTTAATCTATTAAATTTTTGTTTGATTAGCGTAGCTCTTAACTTGATTCACGGGCTACGCTTTTTTATAAGTAATTTTATTTGGAGTTGAATTATGGCAGATATTACGGCTGGAATGATCAAGGATTTGCGCGAAAAAACAGGCGCAGGAATGGTTGATTGTAAAAACGCTCTCGTTGAATCCGACGGGAACGTAGAACAAGCTATTGAAATATTGAGAAAGAAAGGAATGGCAACCGCGGGCAAGAAAGCAGGTCGTGTGACCGCCGAAGGTGCTGTTGGTTCTTATATTCATATGGGCGGTAAAGTTGGAGTTATGGTTGAAATTAATTGCGAAAGCGACTTTGTTTCGCGCGGCGAAGAATTTCAGCAGCTTGTGAAAGATGTGGCAATGCATATCGCAGCGGTCGATCCGAAATACACAACCCGAGAGGATGTTCCGGAAGCAGAGATCGAAAAAGAAAAAGGGATCTTGATGGAGCAACTCAAAAATGACGAGAAAAACGCATCGAAGCCCGATGAAGTTTTACTTAAAATCATTGACGGCCGGTTGAATAAGTTTTACGAAGAGATCGTATTGATGGAACAGCCTTTTGTAAAAGATCCGTCGCGTACGATCGGTGACCTGGTTACCGAAAAGATCGCTTCGATCAAAGAAAACATCTCGATTCGACGGTTTACTCGTTATAAAATGGGTGAAGGGATCGAAAAACGTCAGGATGACTTCGCGAGCGAAGTTGCTTCGATGGTTGGCAAATAAATACGATTTGTTCATCGATACGTGAAAATGCAGCAGTTTCGCGTATCGACGATTTCCTTAAGGTCACTCAACTTATGAAAAAACCCGCGTATAAACGAGTTTTGCTCAAGCTTTCCGGTGAAGCCCTGATGGGTGACCAAAACTACGGTATTGATACAAAGGTCGCAAAATCAGTAGCAGAAGAGATAAAGGCGGTTTACCAGCTTGGAATTGAGGTTGCCGTTGTCGTCGGCGGAGGAAACATTTTTCGGGGAGTTTCTCAATCCGCCGGAAACATGGACCGCGGAAGCGCAGACTATATTGGTATGCTTGCAACGGTTATGAATGCCGTTGTGCTGCAAGATGCCCTCGAGAAATGCGATGTCTTTACGCGGGTCTTGTCAGCGATCGATATTCCGCAGCTAGCCGAACCTTTCATTCGGCGAAGAGCGATTCGTCACTTGGAAAAAGGGAGAGTCGTCATTTTTGGCGCGGGCACCGGAAATCCATATTTTACGACGGATTCGGCGGCGGCGCTGAGGGCGCTCGAAATCAAATCCGAAGTGATCATGAAGGCGACAAAGGTTGATGGAATCTACTCTTCCGATCCGGTGAAGAACGCCGATGCAGTTCGATTTGATAAGATCTCATACCAAGAGGTACTCGAAAAGCGTTTAAAAGTGATGGATACGTCTGCGATCTCTCTTTGTATGGACAATAATTTACCGATCGTGGTATTTAATATGAATACTTCGGGTAACATTTTAAAGGCCGCAACCGGAGATCTTTCGATCGGAACTTTGGTTTCGATGGACGAGAAATCGCAATCGATTGGTTAAAGATAAAGAGAGGAAATTATGAGCACAGATGCTGTAATAAAAGAAACGAAACCGAAGATGGAAGCGGTTATCGACGATTTAAAAAAGAAGCTCGGAAGCGTTAGAACTGGGCGTGCGAACATTGGTTTGCTCGACTCGATCGTAGTTGATTACTACGGAACAATGACGCCGTTGAATCAGATGGCATCTGTAAGTGTTCCGGAACCGCAGTTGCTTTCTATTCAGCCGTGGGATACCACACAGATCGATTCGATCGAGAAAGCTATAAACAGTGCAAATCTGGGTATAAATCCTTCCAACGACGGAAAGGTGATTCGGCTTCCGATTCCCCCTTTAAATGAAGAACGAAGACAGCAGCTTGCAAAACAGGTAAGTGAGATCGCTGAAGAGCATAGAATTGCTATTCGAAACGTTCGGCAGCATTCCAACAACGAATTAAAAAGACTTCTTCAGGATAAAGAAATCTCGGAAGACAGTGAGCACATCGGACTGGAAGAAGTTCAAAAATTGACAAACGAATTTTCCGGAAAGATCGATGAACTCTCGAAATCAAAAGAACAGGAAATTCTGACGGTTTAGTAATCGAGCTAATAAATAACCAAAAAAAGAACGCTGCGATCGAAAGACCTCAGCGTTCTTTTTTGTTATTTGCCTTTTTTTAATTGAGCTTAAAGACACCGTCTTCGATCTCGATGTTAATTAGAATTTCCTTTGCTTTGAATTCGGCATATATTGTCATTTGCCCCATATCAAAACGCTGAGCATATTTTTGGGGAATAACTACGCCATCCTTCTCGACATATTTATCGATCTCAACCACGGTGCTAACTTCCCG
>JBGTEI010000157.1:0-6721 GCA_041747875.1 Pyrinomonadaceae bacterium
TGGGCGTGTTCGGAAGCGTGTCTTGAAAATGGAGCAAAGCTTGCTTTTTCTTATCAGGGCGAAAGGCTCCAGCAAAATGTTGAAAAATTGACCGCCGATCTTGACGATGTACTTCTTGTTCCATGCGATGTCACAAATCAGTCTGAAGTGGATGCTGCTTTTGAAGCGATCGACAAAAAGTACGGTAAGCTTGATTTTATCATCCATTCGATCGCATTTGCGCCGCGCGAGGCACTCGAAGGCGAGTTTTTAACAACATCGCGCGAGGCGTTTCTGACCGCACTCGAGATCAGCGCATTTTCGTTGACACAGGTTGCGCTAGCCGGATTCCCCTTAATGAAAGATGGCGGAAGCATCGTTACGATGAGTTATTACGGTGCTGAGAAGGTCGTTCCAAACTACAATGTAATGGGAGTAGCGAAATCTGCGCTTGAGGCATCTACCCGATATTTAGCCGAAGATCTTGGAAAAAATAATATACGCGTAAACGCGATCAGCGCGGGACCGATCAATACGCTTTCAGCCCGCGGCGTAAAAAATATGGGTACATTTCTAAATCATGTAAAAGAGAAAGCGCCGCTTCGCCGAAATGTTGAAGCAAAAGAAGTGGGAAATACTGCGCTTTTTCTCGTCAGCGACCTCTCTTCCGCAATCACCGGCGAAACGATATATGTCGATTGCGGTTTCAATATTATGGGATTGTAGATCTTGAGGTTCTGAATATTCTTCTATAAATTCGATTCTAATTATGGCAGATTCAAAAATAGACACTGATAAAAAGCCCGCGATCAGAAACAAGACAAAAGATGAACCAACGACCGTAGCAGAGGCAAAGGAAAAACAAAGGTCTCTAACATGGAAAATGACGGGTGATGAAGCCTTGCTTAGATCACCTGAACCAAATGATCTTTTTAAAAGCTCTGATTCATGGCGCGTTTTGCGAATTATGGGTGAATGTGTCGCGGGATTTGATGATCTTTCTACGATCACACGAGGTGTCTCCATTTTTGGCTCTGCCCGAACGCCCGAAGACACTGAATACTATCAGGCGGCGCGCGAAACGGGAAAGCTTCTTGCTGAAGCCGGCTTTGAAGTAATAACCGGCGGCGGTCCCGGAATCATGGAAGCCGGAAACCGTGGTGCCTTTGAAGCAGGCGGTGTTTCGGTCGGCGTAAATATAGAATTACCATTTGAACAAGAACCAAATCCTTATCAAACACACGAACTTTCCTTCAAATATTTTATGATCCGGAAGACAATGTTTGTAAAATTCAGCAATGCTTATGTGATCTTTCCCGGCGGATTTGGAACGATGGACGAAGTATTCGAAGCATTGACCCTAATTCAGACGCGAAAGATACGGAATTTTCCTGTAGTTATGTTTGGTTCTTCTTATTGGAAGGGCTTGCTGTCGTGGCTTACCTCGACGATGCTGTCGGAAAAGAATATAAATCCGGAAGATCTTGGTTTGATGTATCTTACGGATTCGCCGAGCGATGCGGTAGAATTTATTAAGAAATGCTGTATCGACAACGGTACGATCACTGAATAGTAAAGATCTAGTCGCGATCAGTAGATTAGCTCTTCATCCCGAATATCACGAATTCCTTTCTTTTCAGCTCGTTCGGCTTCAAGCGATGCAAGAGTGTTAAGCAAGAAATTCTTATTGCTTGCAATACTTATCACCTCAGGAAAGGATTCGTTTGAACGAGTAAATTCAAATTTGCCGTTTGAGATCTCGATTATCTTCCTAAATGCTGCCATACAGTCCATCCCTTCGGCCTGTGCGTCAACGATCTTACCCTTGTTGAAAGCGAGACTCGCGACCCGATTATCCGATTTCAAAACGAGCAGTCCCGTCAACCGGGAATTTTCGATCACCTGTACCGCATCAAAAATACTTATCAGTTCGATATCGCCCGACAAAACGATATGGGGGCGCTCAATGACCGGTTTGCGGGAAATTTCACCGGCCTGGCTCGGCATTCTTGCAATACGGATCGCCTCAAGTCCGGACGCGATCGAGATTCGGGGATCAAGAGACTTTGCTTCCTGAAGCCGGTCGTAGGCAAGATCAAAATTCGAACGACGAATGTAGATACTCGCAAGTGCCAGGCACTGCTCGGTCGCTTCATCGAGATTCCGGTGCAAATTGGCTATATCGCGCATTTTTTCACGAAGCGAAATAGAATGTGGGTTGCGGTCGATCGCTCCACGGAGAAGCTTAAATGCTTTCTCGGGAGAATTATATTTGATAAATAGATCCGCATCGATCAATACAGTTTCAATCGAATCTTCTAATATCGTTACATCTTGTTCATCAATTACTCTGCTCATATCTTAATCGGGGAAAGGACAACTATGTTTAACAATTATAAACTACCATATCGCGCCATAGTTAGTCACCATCAAAATGAAAAAAATAAGACAAGGCAATTCTTAGAGCCCTGTCTTATCCTCATTATATAACTTGATGTGTGATCAAACTAAAATCCAAGTCGAATTCCCAACTGAATCTTCCGCTGACTAAGCGTCCGCGAAGGCGTTAAGAAACCACGCTCAAATTCCGGAGATCCTGCATTATCGAGCCCGATAAAATTGGTTCCGAAATTGTAAACGGTGGCATTTAGTATATTACTAAAAGTTATCTGAGGCTTGAGTTTAAAGCGCTCGCCAAACCGGAATTCGCGCGAAACATTTAGGTCGAGATCGAAAAGTGCCGGTCCACTTCCTGCGTTATTTGGAAGATCGCCGCCTTTGCTTCCGATCGGCGCAAGCGAGAAATTTTCAAATAGTGCCTGCGGAAACGGATCATTTGGATGGTGCCACACAATATCGCTCAAGTTTCCGGAATAATTCGGACGGTCATTGCTCACATCGTCTAAATTTCGGTCATCTCCACCGATCGAAATGTTAAATGGTCTTCCTGATTCGAGCCTCAACGCCGGCGACATTCTTATTTTCCAGAGCCAGCCGGGCAATTCGACTATCCCCGAAACTCTGAATCTATGCAGTCGGTCGAGTCCGCTGCGAGAAAATTCCCGCGCAAAGTCTCCTGCGATCTCAGCCGAACTGGTGTCCGAAAGTCCGTCGTCACGAGTTCTTGAAAAAACGTAAGAAAACCGCATCGATGAACCAAATCCGTATCCAAGTTTCTTAAACCGGCGTCTTAGTTCGATCGAAAGTCCTTCATAAACGCTGCGTCCCATTGAGCCGACTTCTTCGATCTGATCGTTGATATTGGAAGAGTGCGGACGGCCGATCGTAGCAAGCAGAGTTCTTCGGGCAATGCCGATTGGTTCAAGCGTTGATGTCGAACCATTTAGAGTGTTCAGATTGACAACGCAGATCGGCGTGCTGCTGTTGCAGTCAGCACCGGTCACCGAATCATTGTCGCCGTTTATGTCTCCCGGATCTCCAAGCACAAACCGGTAAATATCTGTTCCGCTTGTGGTTCCGGGTATTTCAATATCTCCGAGCGATAAAAGATATTCTGTAAAACTTTCAAACCCGATGGGAATCTGAAACGCATTGATATTTCTTTCGCGCCATAAGCGAACGGTTTTGTTGTAGGTGAAATTTGCTTCAATTGCGAACGATCGGCCCAGATCGCGTTCATAGCCAAAGTTAAACTGATAACTTTCAGGGATCTTAATATTCTGCTCAAGCCGCCTTGTAAAAACGTCTTGCGAAAATCCTCGTTCGATGTTGTTGATCCCGGGAACCGTCCTGATCTGGTCCAGAGTTAGCGGAGTGGGAAATTTCTGTGCGACGTACAGCAAAAACTTACATTCATCTAGTCCGGCGGCAAAAACCGGATCGGTAAAACATCGCGGTTCGTCGGTTGTGCCCTGCAGACTGTTGCTGTCAAATTGCTGCTGTACCTGATCTATAAAAAAATCATCGACCGTTCGAAGTAAGGTCCGGTTATAGAAGACACCGGCACCAAAACGCACGACCGATTTCCCGCCTTCGCCCGGAGAATATGCGATTCCCAAACGCGGACCGAAATTATTTTTATCGCTGGATACAGTTTCCCGTTCATATCTCAAGCCTAAGTTAAACGTAACATTAGACTTAACCTTCAATTCCAGTTGTCCGAAAAGTCCATAATAAGTATTGTCAACGGTCGAGATCCCCGTGGTATTTCTCCTGTATCTCAAAACCTGATTTGCGAGAAATCCATCTGCGGACTCAAAGTTGAACGTCCCGGTTGTATCCGGCAATTCGTTGATCGTTGACTTAATATTCTGAATGTCGGCTCCGAATTTTAAGTTGAAACTTCCAATGACAAAATTCGCAGTTTCCTGTATTTGGAACCGTTTTTCCTCGCGCACACTCGAGAAATTCCCGGTAGAATTGCCTATCACGATGTTGCCGTTGATGCGTTCCTCGGGATCAGGATTTTCCTCGTCATAGAGCCTGAGCAATACGACAGGATCAAGTGGATTTCGTGTAACAAAATCGGGCTTGAGGGCGGAATACTGAAATCTGATCTGATTTACAAAGTTTGAACTGACGATGTAATTGTCCGTCAACTGATATGAATCGCTCCTTCTGATCCGCCCCTGAAGTGTTTCTTCCAAAAATCTGGTCGTCTCCCGATATTGGCTAAACCCGGTACTTCGTCCAAGCGCGACGCTAAATGTCATGTTATGCGCATCCGTAAAGTTATGATCTAACCTACCAGTAAATCCATGACGAACTGAAGGCGTTCCGATCCGTTTAATATATGAAGCGATCATCGAATTTCCGCCTGTTTGGTCAAATCTTGCGGTTTCCGGATTTGTAGGTTCGGGAAGCGGAAACAGGGGATTTCGTCCGACCGGTAATGCCGTTAAGATTTGTGTAGTTGCATTTCGATCCCGGTATTCATAAGACAAATGGAAAAATGTCTTATTTTTGAAGTACGAAAAAGGGATCGAACCGCTCAACGAAAAGCCTGGATCGAGCTCTGTATAAGGGAGGCGCGATAATCCTCTCCGATTGTTATTGTAGGTATTTGCATTTAGTGAATCGTCTTCAAAAAACATCGAGAACTCACCACGAATCGGTTTTTCACCGGCTTTCGTCCGAATATTTACCCGTCCGCCCGAAGCCCGGCCGTATTCTGCAGAAAATTGGTTTGTGATCACCTGAACTTCCGCGACAGCGCTGATCGGCGGTTGGAACCGTTCCGAGGCTTCACGATCATCGTTATTGTCCATCCCGTCGATCGTGATATTTGTCGAGTATGCTGCGCCGCCGGATAATGAAATCGTTCCGGTTCCAAGTATTTTTCCGGGCTGATCAAATTCACTTCCGTTTCCAATTCTGTCATCGCTCGCGAGGTCACGGATCGAAAGCGGTTCTTCGGCTGTGCCTCCGAGCAAGTAGACAAGATCGAGAACGTCGTTTGAAGGGTTTGGGAGATCTTCGATCTCGGATTGAGTGATCGTTCCGCCAACGACGGTTCGAGTAGGATCAATAGCAGGAAGCTCATCTTCGGTGATCCGGATGGTTTGTTCGGCGTTAATCGACGCAACTGATAGTGCAAGATCTAACCGAATGTTCTGCCCCGCGATCGTTTGAAACTCTCTTGTTCTTTTAGTTTCAAACCCGTCGGCAGAAACCTGAACAATGTAATTACCGGGTCTCAGTTCGATCAGCTGATAGCGGCCATTTTCATCAGTGATCGCCGTGCGCCCGATTCCGGTTGAGGTCAGCGTTGCGGTAACTTTTGCGCCAACAATGCTGTCTCCATTTGTGTCTACGATTTTTCCGTTTAATAAGACCTCATCGAGATCTTGTGAGAATGCCGTGTGAGTAACAGCGATTAGGCAGAGCGTGAGTATGAGACCCCTGCCAGAGGTATATTTCATTTTTCTTCTCCTTTAAATTCATGGACATGAGGATTGAGGGACTTATTTTGTAACAAGACCTATCCTTTTGTAAAGAATTTTTTGGAAAATTGAAATGAAAATATCATTCCTGTTCGTCGGAATCCGGGTGATCGCGAAAACGAAACTGGCGTGAAACGGGGATCAAAGCTTCGGAATCACCAAAATTTTCTACATTTGAAGAAATTTGATCGGCGTGCGTTCTCAAATACTCAAAAAATCTTTCGAATTCGTGCTGCATCGCGTCCATTTTTTCCCGCATGTTGAGAATGATCTCGACGCCGGCAAGATTTACTCCGAGATCTTTTGTGAGAGACAGTATTACTTCGAGGCGTTCGAGGTCTGAATCTGTATACAAACGCGTATTTCCATCCGAACGCGACGGTTCTATCAAACCTTCACGCTCATAGCCGCGCAAAGTTTGCGGATGAATTTCGTAGATCTTCGAAACTACGCTGATCGTGTATGTTTTTACTTTTTTACTCACTTTCTTTTACAAATTGCCTTACTTCAAACCCATCGCCCGCCGCGGATTTTCCGAATTCGCCTTATCAAACTGCCTAAGAATTTCCTTCGTTTCCTCACTGATAACCGTCGGAAGCGTGATCTTCACTTCGACAAACTGATCGCCGCGAACGTCCTTATTGCGAATGCTCGGAATACCGCGTTCGCGAAGCCTGATCTTTTGTCCGGATTCCGTGCCGGGAGGAATTCTCAAGGTAGTTTTTCCCTCTACGGTCGGGACCTCGATCTTTGCACCGAGTGCCGCTTCGGGAACACTTATCGGCACCGTTACATAGATATTGTTTCCCTTACGGGTAAAATACTTATGGTTTCCGACA
>JBGTEI010000158.1:0-9853 GCA_041747875.1 Pyrinomonadaceae bacterium
AAAAGGCATTCCGCGAAGGATTGCAAACCGTCGAAGCGACATGCGCATTAGTAAATTGAGCGCCTTCCGCGGCGATCCGGTCGATATTTGGTGTATAAACCGTTCCTTCATAACCCTTCAGATGACCGACCCAATCGCGCATATCGTCGACAGAGATTATCAGCACATTTGGCCGTTTTTGTGACTGCTGGCCGTATAGACCTAAGGCACAAAAACTTACCAAAACACATGATATTAAGATCTGAACTTTTATATTTTTCTTAAACATCTTTTCTCAACCGATGCCGAAACTTAGTTCGTTTAGTTTTCACCGAAGTTTATCCGTAAACCACGGTAGTATTTCCTTTCTCCAATGATGTTTGCCTTTCACAAATTCGATCTTCAGGTCTTCTTGAGCTCCAAATCCTTTATATGCCCGCGTGATCGGCTCGGTATCTTGTTTTGCTTCTTTAAGATCTTCAAACTGCCAGTTTTCATATTCAAACGCCATGATCATCGGCGTTGGCGCTGTGACGGCGATCGAAATATTCATATCCATTTCCGTAAAGAAATCGGGAATGACCTGATATGTCATATGCGGCAGAAAATGGATCGGCTTGCCAGCATTTTGATATTTGTCCGAATCCAGATCTCGAGCCGCGAGCCTCCGCCACGAAGACCAATTCCCGGCGATCGCGACCGCTTTTATCCTGCGGTCGAGCGCTGCGGTCCATGCCGCGAGATTCCCGCCCATCGAAAACCCAACACATCCGATCGAATCCTTCTTTACGTCCGGGCGCGTTTCGAGATAGTCGATCGCGCGCATCAGATCAAAAACATTTTCGCCAAAATATGTTCGTCCGTTAAAAAGAGCATTGAGTCCGATCGAGCGAAGGGCTGTCCGCGATGTATTGAGATCATACTTATCATCTCCGGTGCGAAATTTTCGCTCGCCAAAATTTCTAAGATCGATCGTAATGGTGATAAAACCCATTTTCACTAACTGCCTTCCGTAATCATCACCGTAAATTTCCAGCCCGCGGGCAGCAGCAGGATTTGATGTTTCACCCGCAACTTCGTCCTTTGCACCTCCGATCGTTCCATGAATTGTCAAAACAGCTGGTGCCGGATTTTCGGCTGTGACCCCATCCGGGATCAGCACGATCGCCGGAACATCGGCAAATTTCTCTGATGAAAAAATTATCCTCTCGATCCGGTAGCCGTCCCGCTTAGCCGTTTCTACAATGCGGGAATTGAGCGGCACCGCGATACTTTTATCGACCCTCAATAATTCACGAAATTTCTGCGAAGCTGCCTTTTGCCAATTTTTGACAAGTTTCGGGTCGTGCGGCACGTCAAGCTTTGGTGGATTATCAAGGATCTGCTGACGGATAAATTCAAATTCCGAATATTCCAGATTGGTTTCAATTGTTTGTGAATACGCCGATCGCGCACCTGCAAACGAGCCAAGTATCGCCGCCAGACAACAAGCGCTTTTTAACTTCCCCGGAGATAATCGTCTCGTGATCATTCTGTTTTTCGAAAGACTCAGCCTCAAACCAAAACTACGACCGCGCCGTCTGCCTCGGAAGCGGATAATCCGTTTCCATGATCTTATCGAGCAGTTCTTCCTTTAGTTCGAGCTTCAAATTCTTCGCGCCCGGCTCGTCCCAAAGATTTTCAAATTCATCCGGATCTTCCTGAAGATCAAAAAGCTCGCCGTAAGGCTGCCCGGAATATGCGGTCAAGCGGTAGCGGTCATTGACCAGCGTCCGCATACGGAATCCGAGATAATCTTCATCCTCCTCGATCAAAACATTCCGTCGCGCCCCCTTCTCGCTGCCGATCTTCATTAAACCCAGAAGACTCCTCCCCGGTAAAACACTCGGCGCCTTTGGCGCTTCTTTCCCGGGCGGTGAAAATTTTATTCCGGCGATCTCAAAAACCGTCGGCGCAATATCGAGCAGGCTGACCACTTCACTAAACGTTTGTTTTTCTTTGAGCTGTCCGGGTGCGCTGACTATAAACGGAACACGGATCACGCTGTCGATATGATAGGGACCTTTTCCCCACATTCCGTGATCGCCAACTGCTTCTCCGTGGTCGGCCGTAAAAATGACGATCGTATTTCTCTCGACGCCGTTCTTTTTGAGGGAAGCCATGATCTTACCAACTTCGTTGTCGACCATTTCGATCAAGCCCATATAATGCGCAACGCATTCCGCGCGATACGGATCGGTCCATCCCATCGGTTCGCCGTTTGACCCTTGTGTAATGATGTCGGTCTCACGCTGGAGGCGGAAATGCGGCGGCAGTTTGTCGAGTTCGCCTTCTTTGGTTTTTGCTGCCGGAACCTCACCTTCTTCATAGCGGTTGCACCACGGGGCCGGCGGAGCAAACGGAGGATGCGGATCCTGAAATGATGAAAAAATAAAGAACGGCTTGTCGTCCTTTGCCGCTTTATCTATCGAATCGACCGTTTTATCGCCGATCCAGCGCGTCGGGTGAAGTTCTTCGGGAAGCGCCCATTTGAATGAGTTCCGGTTGTAAAGTTTGTACGCGCGGGACGGGGCGGAAAGCGGCGTGGCGTCATGCAGTAATTTTGCCTCGCGTGGGAAATCTTTATTCAGTTCATTCAGATAATGCCCGTAGGCACCAAAACTATGTCCATTTGCAAGATCGACAGATTCAAAACCGTAATAGGGAAGCGGAAGTTCTTTTAATGCGCCTGTTTTCCAGAAAAGTGCAAGCTCCGGAAAATCTTTTGTGTTTATATTTTCTAGAGGAATTTCGGCGGGTTTGACGGCACTTCCAAAATGAAGTTTGCCGACAGCCTTTGTGCTGTAGCCCGACTTCCGGAGCTCATCGGTAAAAGTCGGAATGTCCGGATCAAGCGTCACACCGTTCATCCGAGCCCTGTGTCCGCGCGTTGTCAGGCCTGTAAAAACTCCGGCGCGTGACGGCATACAAAGCGGATTTCCGCAGTAAGCCTTTGTAAAATTTAGTCCGCCTTTTGCCAGCTTATCGATATGCGGCGTCCGTACGACGGGGTGGCCGGCATAGCCAAAGTAACCGGGGTGCTGCTGATCGACCATGATCATAACGATATTCGGACGCGAATCAACATCGGCTTGATTCGGTCTCGCAAAGTTCTTTTTCGCCGTTGCCGCGACAGTTGCTCCGATCGCAGTGCCAGCGATAAATTCACGGCGGTTTAGTTCAAGAGTTGGCTTTTTCATAATGCTTTTATAAAAAGGGTTTAACCCGGTGTTGCGTACCTGTAGTCCCAGTTTCCGGACTTGAGAAACTTTATCTTCTTCGGCTCTTTCATTTTTGGCGCGCCGCCTTTTGCCCAGGCCAAGATCTCCTCGCGGTGACCGAGTCTTCGGATCGCCGTCCATGCCGGGCTGTAATCACCACGTTGATACGTATCCCAGAAATACAGATGATCGGCGCCCGCATCGTAAAACGAACTCGCGCGTTCCATATATTCATCCGGCGTCATAACGCGCGGCATCAGATTGAGCGCGAATGAGCATTTTGTGTTTTTCGTTATATTAGCAAGATAGTCCGTCTCACCGGGTTTCAGAAATGTCATCCGGTCAAAATGGAGTCCGCCCCATCCGGTAATATTGTTGACCAATCCTTCCTTAACCCAAGCCGCAATATCGAGCCCAAAAAATTTGTTTTCTCTTTCAGTACCCGGAACGATCGCCGAGATCCCGATCGGTTTTTTGCGACCTTGTTTTACGGCGGTCTCATCGAGGGCATTTCTCAGATCGCGCATAAAGATCGTCATATACCGGCTCTTATATTTGAGCCAGCGCGGATCTTCTTCATCAAGCTTTCGCGGATCTAAACTGAATTCCTTTATAAAACCTTCGATCGCCGGTTTTTCATACATCATGAATGGCGGCCTTCGGCAATATGAAAGTGAAACTCCATCGACCGGATAATTTGTCGCAACCTCCGTTAGCAGCGAAATGACAAAATTGCGGACTTCAGGATAAACATAAGAAAGCCTGGGAACTTCGCGGTCGTCCTTATCCTGCGCACGGAGCTGCGGATTCTGATCAAAAAAGCCGCCGGCATTCCATTCATCCTCGGGCGGAGGAAAGAGAAAACCCGAAGGTCTGTAAGCGGCATAGAATTCGAGTCCCGCCTCGTGTGCTGTTTCGACCGCCACCTGAAAAGGATCGATATTCTTTTTCTTGAGTTCCTTATGCGATTCGACATAGTGCCGGTGGATCTGGGAGTAGTGGTTATCCTGCCAATCGAGCGTAAAGTAGCGTCCGATCTTGCTCGGGTAATAGGTAACATCACCCATTCCGGCTTCCCATTCCATCCGGAAGAAATCGGTGTCTTTAAAAGGCAGGACCTCACGCCGGATATCCTCCTTACTCGTCCAGCGCATCCAGCAATGCGCCGTAAAAACGTCGTGCGTCGCGATCAGTCGGCGCGATGCTTTTTGCTCACGTTCTTTCTTTATTTCTTCAACTTCTTCCGCAGAAAGCGGCACAAGTTTTATATAAGGGATCCAGACAGCATTATTTATGTTTCCAACCGAATTCTCATTTTCCGGGACCGATTGTATCGCAAGAGTCTTGATCGTCATCTCTTCATCCGTCAGATCCGCATATTTCCAGAAAAGCTCATCGATCTTTACCGGAAAGTAGATCCCTCTTCCTTCCTCATATTGCCGGCGCCAAACTTCGTCGCGCTGCGTCAGGATCGAAAATGCCTCATCGCCTTTTAGCTTCACCTGAGCGCGCGAATAATACCGGTATGAATAAAGCGCAACGTGGATCGCATACCAGCCTTTTTGTTTGAATTTATATGTCACTTCCGGAGGAGTGGTGTTTTGACCCGAAACGAGCATGGTCCCAGTTGCATCCTCCGTTTCAAAATCAATTGCCTTCCACTTTTCCTTTTCCCATTTCGGCGACATCGCCGATGAAGGAAAGCAATTATTCAGATCGGAAACGTAGATCGGCTTACCCGATCCGCTCGGAACAAATTGTTTTACGTCTTTCGGATCGATAGAAACCGGCGGCGCGGCATGAGCGTTTAATTGCAGCCCCGGCAAAACTGCACCGGCAGCCGCGATCGCGATCGAAGACTGCAGGAATGTTCTGCGGTCAAGTTTTCCCGATCCTTCCAATTTTTCCTGTTCTTTTTTCATTGATAATAAATCACAAACGAAAATCTTCATCGCGCTAGCGATGGTCTCAATTTAGCCGTGGGTTCCAATCCACGGAACGATAAGAGTGAAATTGCGTAGCGCTGTCGTCTCGACGGCTGTCCTGAGAGCGTCTCGCTCTCAGGATGCTCTACCAGATGACAACGTGAGCGGCGGCAAGATGCCGCCACGACAGCCACCGGGACGGTGGCGCTACACTTTTCAAACTGCCTCTAATTCAAACCGTCATTCACGCGACTATACTATCCAGTCGCCGAATCCTTTTCTCCCGCGATCGAATGATCCGATAATTCCTCGATCACCGTCAGCAGGGAAGAATGATCGAGATCGCCTCTTCCTTTTTCAATATGCTCTTTGAACATCTGATCGACGATCTTTGTAACCGGCAGACCAACGCCGTATTCCTTCGCCGTTTCCAAAATAATATTTAGATCCTTGCTGTGAAGCCGCGCCTTAAAACCGGGAGCAAAATTATGCTCGATCATCGTCGGACCACGGAGGTCCATGACCTTTGTCTGCGCCAATCCGCCGCCCAAAACTTCCAAAATAACCTTCGGATCAACGCCTGCTTTTGAACCCAAAACCAGCGCCTCGGAAACCGCCTCGATGACGACCGCGACGACGATCTGATTACACGCCTTTACCGTCTGCCCGGCGCCGATCGGTCCGCAATGAACGATCGTACTTCCCATCGCCTCAAAGATCGGTTTTACCCGCTGAAAATCCTCCGCATCGCCGCCCGCCATGATCGATAGCGTTCCTGCGATCGCGCCTTTATCACCTCCGCTGACCGGCGCATCGAGCATTTTTACGCCCTTTTCTGAGGCATCCGCGGCAAGCTTTCTTGTGACGACCGGCGAGATCGTGCTCATATCGACTATCAAAAGTCCTTCACTCGCGCCCGCCATTATTCCGTCTTCACCGGAAATTACAGCTTCAACATCCGGCGTATCCGGCAGCATCGTGATAACGATCTCTGAAGCGATCGCCACGTCCTTTGCCGACGCAGCCGGAATCGCGCCGTCGGCAGCAAGTTCCTCGATCGCCTCTTCGCTGCGGTTAAAAACAACGGGTACGTATCCAGCCTTGAGAAGATTCCTGACCATCGGTTTTCCCATGATCCCGAGACCGATAAAACCAATTTTTACTTCGCTGTGCTCCATAATTCTAAAAAGAAAATGTCTTGAGATCGATTCCTCCGCGGTGCTCAACCGGCAGCCAACGGAGACTTTCTTCAGTCGACCCGTCCGAAATAAATTCGAGTCCGACCGAGCCCGTATATCCGCATTCTTCGATCGTCCTTAGGACATTCGCGTAATTTATCTCGCCTCTTCCCGGATGATTTCTAAGCGGTGAATCGGCGATCTGAAAATGCCCGACGCGGTGTATATTTTCTTTGATCGTCGCGATAATATTTCCTTCCATCCGCTGCATATGATAGATGTCGTAGAGATAAGAAAGATTTTCCGCTTCCACCGAATCCAGAAATTCTATCGTTTCCCGCGTATTTGTAAACGGATAATTCGGATTATCAAAACCATTTATAGCCTCGACCATGATCGTAATATCCGCTTTTTTCGCCTCTTCACAAACGATCTGAAGATTTTCACGGATCCGGTCGAGCTGTTTTTCGCGATCTTCACCGCCGCGAAGATTTCCGGCAAGCGCCGTTAACTTTGTGCAGCCTGTCTTTTTCGCAAGCCCGATCGCAACCGGCAAATTTTCCATCATCTGATCGTGCCTTGCCGTATCATTCAATAAACCGCGATCTCCCGCCGCCAGATCTCCGGCATCGAGGTTAAATGCCGCAACCTTTAATCCTGCTGCTGCGACCGCATCCGCAATTTCGTCCGTATTGTGAGTTTTGTCCCAATAAAACTCGACTGCCTTAAAGCCAAGCTTCACCGCCTCCGAAAATCTGTCTATAAACGGATATTCCTTAAGCAGAATTGAAACATTCAGGTCAACATTTATCATAAAAACATATCGCCTTACTAAAAGCCGACGTCAGGGATCCAGCGGCCAAACCAATAATTTCCATAACGCTTTAATGGAATGTATTTCGGTTTTGGTCTTTTCTCGGCTTCGAGTTTTTCGAGTTCACTATCGTGCCCCATCCGCGAAACCAATTGCCAATATGTGCTCACCGCTCTTGTGTAATGTCTTGTTGGTTGAGGTGCGCGCGGCGCATACATTCCCGTTGGAAATGGATCCCAAAACGTCAAACCACCGGCGCCTGCCTTGTAATATTCTCTTGCATTTGAGATCGCATCTTCATAGGAAGACATACGCCAACCGATCATCATAGGGTAAAACTTGGTTTTTGTGTTTTTCGTGATCCGCTCAAACCATTCGAGCTCCATTGGTTTGCTCGTATCCGTGTGAAAAGCCGCAGGGAAAACACTGATCTTATCCACCAGACTTTCTTTGACCCAACGCTCTACGTCCAAACCGTATTTGATATTGTCAGCTTCATTGTGAACGACGGATGCGGTCAATTGATAGGGTTCGCTTCTGCCTTGTTCTTTTTGTACTTGATCCAGCAATTTCCGCAGATCGCGCATAAAACCCGTCATGATCTCACCGCGTAATTCGTAAAGCCTGGGGTCATTCTCCGGAACCGTTTTTGCGTCAGCGCCATATTTCTTTTTAAACTGCTCGACGAAAGCATCTTCCCACAGCATCAAAGGCAAACCGCGAAAATATATGATCTCGATCCCGTCGGGCTGATTGGCTAAAACCTCACGGATAATGCCGTAAATATGTTCGCGAACCTGAGGAACGGCGTAACTCATGCGCATTACAGGTGTGCCGTCTCGATCATAAGTGCGCCATTCAGGATGAGCCCGGTAAAATTTCGAACTGAAATAGTCTTCAAACGCAGGAGGAGTTTGCCAGGCCTGCGCTCTAAAACCGATCAGAATCTTCTTGTCCATCGAATGTGCGGCTTTGATCGCAAGCTTTGTATGGTCCTCGCCGTTTTCGATAAATTTCTGGATAGACTTCGTAACATATCCGTCACCGGTCCGGGCCGGATCATCCGATAAACTGCCGACAACGGTACCGAGTTTTGAATCGTAATTTACAAGATCCCCGCCGATTATTTGCCAGACAAGCGTTCCAAAATCAGAATCCCGGTAATGCTCAAAATCTTCAAGAAATTCTTCTTTCGTCGTCGGGTAATTTTGATGGATCCAGCTGAATGCATCCAGAGTCGCGATCAGTTTCTTGCTGTCTTTCTGTGCCCGTTCAGCTTTTATCCACGAGACTTCCTTTTCTGTCAGCGGGACAAGCTTGACGTACATCACCACGGTGTGACGCGGATTGATCGATGGACGCCCGTCGAGCAGCACGTTCATACGCATCTGCGCGATCTCGAGATTCTGATCCGTCAGATCAGCGGCTTTGAAAAACACTTCGTCAATGTCGTCTCTCGCTCCTGAATAACGCCGGTGTTGAAAAGCCGGATCACCTGACAGCTTTATCCGCGCTTCACTTTCCTGCCCGAATGCAAATCTGCCCATTCCGCCAAGACCGATATAAACTGCGTACCAACCCTTCTTGCCGAGACCCAGGGTAACATTCGGAGCAGCCGTGTCCGGCGTTGAAGCGATACATTTGCCTTTGATCGCTCCGTCTTTTGTCTCGTAATCCAAAACCTTCCAAAATCCCTTTTTCCTCACATCTTCCGTCAAAACATTGTTTGGGGAGACCTTTGTCATATCGGAAATAATGACCGCATCTTTTGATCTTTCCCACCGGTCGGATTCAAACAAAACATTCGATTGAGCGGAAGCGGTTAAAACACCGGACACAAAGACAAACAAAAACAACATCAGTCTTCGAAGCGAATTGATGTTTGCAATTGGATTCATTCTTTTCTCCTTAACTTTATTCGGCAAAAACTGACGAGTTTGTTTTTCTAACATATGCCCGCAAGAAACCAAATTCTCCCGGAAAACATCTCGTCTTCGGGTTTTTCAGTCATGCGGATTGTTCGTGTGATACTTACTGCTTTCGTATTTCGAAGCGGTGTTTCTTAAGTTTTCCATAAACCTATTTTTCTGAGGTTTGAGGATGGCTTGTTGCCGCCGAAACATTCCAAATCACTGCGTAGTTTGCTGTTTGAAATGCCGAGATCTATATGTTTCGTTTTGGTTACAGGTAGGAGTATAAGACATTGAATACTTGAAATTAAACAATTATTTCCCTAAAATCTTCATATTGTTCAGCCCGTCGAACACCAATTGAGTTCACAATACTGAATCGAGGTTTTATTCAATTACAATCTAAAGAAAGATATTTATTAAGAAAAAGGGAGACGATATGAGTGATTTTGGAACCGTAACCGCAAAAACCAAGTCTGTACCGGCGATCGAAAAAGCGATGGTTATCCTCGAAGAACTGGCCGCTTCGCAAAACGGATTGAGCGTTTCGGAATTGACACGGAATCTTTCGCTCCCGAAGAGCAGCACATACGGACATCTGCTGACGCTCGAGCGCCTTGGGTATCTGCACAAAAATGAAAACACGGGCCGGTATATGTTTGGCCTGAAGATCTTTACGCTCGCGAATATGGCGATGAACGGTCTCAATCTTCGAAAAATGGTGTCGCCGTATGTCAGATCTCTTATGACAAAAACGGATCTGACAGTCCACGTCGTGATCCTCGAG
>JBGTEI010000159.1:0-4598 GCA_041747875.1 Pyrinomonadaceae bacterium
CGTCCACCTGTTCGAATTTTACGTCATCCATTAACGATTTCATTAATTTCAAACCCCATCCACGCCTGCCTTCATCGGGTCGTATCTCTTTGGTTTCCTTACCCTTAAAACGAAGTCCACGGTTTGAGATCGTGATTATTATTTTATCGTCTTCGACCGTGAATTTTTGATAGATCTTTCGGTCAGGACTGTGAGAATGTTCGGTCGCATTTATGCATGCTTCGACAAGTGCGGTCTTTATTTGGTTGATGGCTTTTGAACCAAAGTGATGACGTCTTGCAATTTCTTCGACCGCGTATGCCGCAATTAGTTCGGTATCGTCGCCCATCGGTAAAACCATTTCGTATTCATTTGACGGCATCTTTTCAGCAACGGTGTCTTCGGCGTCAAGGAATTTTGCAAGCAGATCTATCTGCGCACGGCTTGAGCCGATCGCGTTCCTTCGTTTTAATACTTTGATCGATTCCGGCGAAAATCCCTCAGGAGCGATCAGCCACAAACGAAAATTTGTAAAGGCGCACATCAATGCGACCATTTCCAAACGATCACACCAAAATGCAGTCAGTTCGTCATCCGCTTCGAGTTTGGAATCGATCTCTGCCGCGATCCAGACAATTTCGTTCTCATCCTTATAATCCGCTGCTTCAAAACCGAGTGCGACCGCCGATCTTTCCGCTTCCGTAAGTTTACTGATCGGAGAATAAAGTGAAACTGTGTTTGCCGTATAAACTATCTGAGGAAGTTTTACGGTCGCGGTTTCGCTTTTTAATGCGGCTTCGATCTCAACGGAAGAATTACCCTTATGTTTTGCCTTGAATGTCTCGTAATCGATTAACCCGACTGCGATTTCCTGACAATCAAATACTGCCATCAATTCGCGTAATCCGATCGCCGTCGAGCGTTTGTAAAACCTCGCCATTTTGTTTGGCGCACGTTTCAAAAATTCAGATATTGATTCTGCGACGACAAGGGATCTGGAATCGCCGCGCACTTCAAGACGGAACCGCGAAGCAATATAATCGCATAAAGTGTCGTTGCCGGACATCACCTCGACGTAATTTGAAGACTGACGAATTATTTCGCGAACGTTCAATTGGTTCATTACGCGGTAAAAGTCATCGGTGCTTAGCTCAAGATGCTTTCGCCAGGATTCGACCGGATTTCGTTCTTTTTCAATTGTAAGTGCATTATATAAGAGACTTAGTAAAGCCTTTCGGGTTTCAACGTTTGGCGCGATCGATTCGAATACCAAATCAAAATAGCCCTTGATCTTTCCCCCAAGCACCGCCTCAGCGTATGTTTCCTCGACCTTCTGGAATGAATCGAGATCGACGCCTTTTTCACTTGCCGTTTGAAAAAGTGACTTGATAAAAGAAGGATTCCCGTCAAACTGCTGCGCTATGAGATCTCTTGTTTGGTCCGTGATATTGAGCTCAAGCTGCGACGCAAGACTTTCAGCAAGCATGCCGCTGCCGGAAAATGAGAGCTCATCGATATCGAAAGTTCTTAAATAGTCGTTGGCCGTAATTCCGTTTTGGGCTTTCTTGAACAGAAATCTACGCTTTCCGGCAAAAACAAATGGATTCTCCGAACGCGAAAAGATGTCCTTAAATTCATCCATCAGGTTGAGATCATCCGAAAAGTGTTCGACATTTTGGAGGTCATCGAACATTACGAATGCGGTCGCTCCGTGAGAAGCAGCACGCAGGGGCGCACTAAACGCCTGACGGAAAAATATTCCCTTATCATTGAGCCGGCTCCGCGTTTCGCATGTCTCGATCAAACGATCGACCCAATAACCATCGGATGGAATCGAAAGTTCGGCGATCTCGCACACATCCGGAGATGCGCTGAGAATTTTCGGATCATTTCTCCTGAATGCGACGACTTGCTGCAAAAATGACTGCAGGAACCGGACTGCAAGCTGCTCAGAATTCTTATCGCTTTTTTTGACCTGAAAGTAGACGGGGATAATATCCCCCTGCTCATAAAAAAGCTGGTCGTATGTCTGTGTCAGAAGCTCGGTCAGCCCACCACAGGGGATCGACAATATCGCCAATCCGTTCGAATCGCTGTGCCCTTTTCCGTGACGCAAGAGTTTATCAAGCTCTTCTGTTCGCCCGACAAAATGGCTTGGCGCGATCGCCGACAAAATTTTTCTTCTTTCAGATTTACTCATTTAATGCATTCAAAACATATCTAACCGATTGTCAGGTTTTTTCTAACGTATTCGTAAATTTGTACGTTGTTTCGGCCCTTTCGCTTTGCTTCAAACAAAGCCTTATCAGCCGCACTAATTATCGCTTCAGCCGTATCACGGCTCGACGCTGCACCTGTAACACCAACGCTAACGGTCACTTGCCGGTTTGGAAACCGAGTAGTAGCGATCTTTTCACGGATACGTTCAGCGATCGTTTTTGCTTCTTCAAGATTTGTCTGCGGAAGAAGGATCGAAAATTCCTCTCCGCCATAGCGCGCCGCGACGTCTGCATCACGCAGCGAATCCTTAATACAATGCCCGACTAACTGCAATGCCTTGTCGCCTTCCGGATGCGTAAAAGAATCGTTATAAGACTTGAATTCATCGACATCGATCATCAAAAAACTCATCGGATAACCGTGCCGGTCCGAGCGTTTGATCTCCTCCGTCAGGCGTTCTTCGAGATACCGTCTGTTTAAAAGTCCGGTAAGCGGATCCGTCACCGAAAGCTGTTCGAATTCTCCGGCCTTGTTCTTTAGCGAAGCGCGATCAATTGCCACAGCGAGCTGAGGGGCGATCGATTTAAGAAGTCGAAGATCCATCTTTCCAAACGAACTTCCATCCGTCTTATCTGTCACATTTAGTACCCCAACCCTTCTTTCGCCGATCGTCAGCGGATAGCTGATAAATGATCCTGTCGAATATTCCCAGTCAGCGGGCGCCGGATCGACGCCGAGTTTATTGACATCAGAAACCAACAGCGGTCTTCCGTTTTTCCAAACTTTCTTAGCTATCCTCAGTCCAATTTCGCTTTTCGAGCCCTCGATAAAGTCAGATTTCTTACCGATCGCGGCTCTCACGACAAGGTTTTCGCCTTTTTCATCGTAAACGAGGAGCGACCCGCGTCCGGCTTTTACCAATTCGGCAGCGGTCTGCATAATGCTTAACCAAAAATGATTGGTATCAACCATTGTCAGGCTTCGATTGAATTTCGCGTATGCGCTGTCACGCCACGATTGCTTCATCAATTGTTGCCGCAATCTAATTATCTCTAGTTCCGAAGCGATCACCTGACAAAACCTCGAAACATGTCGCCGTATTCTAAGATCATGTGATTTTTCGCCCAAAACGAGTGCGCTGCGGATCTCATTTCTGATCGCAACCGGAAATAATCTGATCGTGTTTTGATCTGCTTCGTCTGATCCCCCATTTTGCTCACGCAATTCGATCGATGACTGCCTGCGAAAGACGCTTAATAAACGGTCATCATCTGTCGCTATGCTAATTCGGATCTTCTGGTTTTCCAGTGTGCCGATCGCCATTACCTTTCTTAAGTGATTATTGGCATTTTCGAGCCAGGCAACAGAAGCAACTCCATAGCGTTCGCTTACAAATTTAAGTATTGCGAAACAAGCATTTGTGTAATCCAGATCATGTATCGACGAGGTAAAAGTATGCCAAGCCGCAAATTCTTCCGCATCTTCTTTACTTCTTCCGGAATTTTCCTTAAGTATTGCGGGTTTCTTTTTTGCTTGCTCGCTGAACTCTTCGATAAGTTTTGTGAGTTTCAGATCTCCTGTGTTTAACATCTGTGATTCTTGAGATTCGCCTTCGGAATGCTGGCTTTTAACTTCGCCGATTACCGATCCGACGCGAATATCCTGCATTAACTTTGTGCTTGTCGGGTCTTTTTCAGGCGAATCTCCGGTCGGAACATGAACATCAAATTCGGCTAATTTTTGTCTATCGCCTTCGCTCAGAGTACTCAACTTTTTTCCGAGTTCATCGATATTTAGTCTTGAATTCGTCAGCAAAATGTTGTCAAAAAATTTCGTCGGCGGAAACTTTGTCCATTCGCCAGAAACCGCTTTTTCAGTTGCTTCGCGATAATCTTTAGCAGTCGTAAATGCCCTGCCAAGAATTGCTACAAGATACTTTTTATCGGGTGATCTAATCGGAACGGCAACACACTCTAAACCCGCGTGACATTTATATTTAACAGCTTCTTTTTGGTCGGCGGTGTTTGCAAACACGCTTCCGCAAAATAATTGGCATTGCGCCGATTGATCCGAAGAGATCAAGGTTTTGCAGATCGAATTATTATTCGACGCGGAAACCGCAGACAAGCCTTCGCCGTCGATCAGCACGACCGCAAGTCCGCTCTCATTGGCGAGTCTGTCTTGTATGTCCTGCCAACTTCCCTGTTCGTTAATTTCTTTCATTAATTGAGCAGCTTCGAGATATATAAAATCGACGAAAATTACTATGGGTCATTTACCGATATATACCTAAATACTCCTAATCGATTCCGAATTTCAAATACATCCTGAGGTTTAAGATTGATTGATCAATTATCTCATAAATCACTTTTTACTTTCTATCGGCGTAAGTTGAATTG
>JBGTEI010000160.1:0-7225 GCA_041747875.1 Pyrinomonadaceae bacterium
TCCCGGAAACTTTCAAAATTTTCCTCATATATCCAGCCTGATTCTCCTGTATTTACCTGAACCACCTTCGAACCGCTTTCTGTGAAATCGGTACGTTCTTTATTTGGATGTACGATGACATCGATAAACGATTGAAACGAAACGATAATACCGTCTTTTAGCTGCGAGAATCTGCCTTCTCCAATAGTGGTTTTAACTTTTAAATATTTATCGCCGCCAAGTAAATTAACCGATCTGCTTATCACTTCATTCGCCTTTGCGAGCTTTGCTTCGTCTGAAGTTTCGTCAAAACTATTCTGCCCAAAACTACTTGTCGCCAAACACACAAAACATAATAGCAATAGCGATAAGACCCGTCTTTTTGTATTCATAAATAATTCCTGTTATCTAAACACTACCTTCGATGCAAATTTAATTGATCCAAGTTGTTAAAGCTTAAAGCCGAAACCGCACCCGCCTAATTTATACAAAAAAAGACTTTAACGAAATAATAATCGCTAAAGTCTTTTATTACAAGAGTTTTGACTCTGATCAATTCAAGCTAAATGTATCCTGAGGCCGCACCACAATTTCGTCGTTGCTCGCCTCGACGACAAAATGGCTGGCAGTTTTCCAAAGTCCGGTCAGCGGAAGCTTAACCTTTTGATCGATGTGCCGCTTCAGGAAACGAGCTCCATATGCCGGGCTATATCCTTTAAGCGTGATCAGATCGATCGCTTCTTCGGTAATTTCGATAAATTTACCCTTTGCCTCCATTTGCCGGGTAACTTTCGCGAGATAAAGTCTGGCGATGTCCTTTACTTCATCCATTGTAAGCGGTGAGAAAACGATAATTTCATCGATCCGGTTTCGAAATTCCGGTGAAAATCGATTTTCTGCGGCCTTCATGACATCACCTTTGATCTCTTTCATATCACCGAAAGATTTCATGCCAAATCCAAGCGGCTTCTCATATTTTTTGAAATTCTCCGATCCTAAATTCGATGTCATTATTACGATCGCATCGGATAAATATACTTTCTTTCCGCGTCCGTCGGTTAGCCAACCTTCGTCAAATGCCTGAAGAAAAATATTCATCAGATGGGGATTCGCTTTTTCGACCTCGTCGAGCAAAAGCACAGTATAGGGATCATCGCGAAGCTGTTCTGTAAGTATGCCGCCTCGTTCTGACCCAACAATACCGCGAGGCATACCGATCAGTTTTTCGATCCCGACCGTTCCTTCTCCGTATTCGGACATATCGATCCGAACCATTTTTTCCTCGTCGCCAAACATAAATTCGGCAACAGCTTTTGCAAGCTCGGTTTTTCCAACGCCAGTCGGTCCAAGGAAAAGCAGTACTCCATCCGGCGCATAATGATTTTCTTTGAGCGGTCCTTTATTTAGACGCAGTCTTTCGCAAACTGCCTTGACCGCTGCTTTTTGACCTACAACTCTTTTACCAAGATCGGCTTCCATTTGCGCAAAACGATCCGTCGTATCGCGGTAGATCATATCCTTTGGAATCCGCGATTCCTGTGAAATTACATCTACAATGTGTTCGGGGCGGACTACCATCGAGCTTGGCTCATTGATCTCAACCTTGACCGAAGCCGTGTCTAACCAGCCGATCGCCTTATCCGGCAGGTGCAAATTACGAATATATTTCGGCGACATCTCAAGCGCCATATTTATCGCTTCATCCGAGATCGTAACGGAATAATTCTTCTCAAGCCGCGGACGCACGCCGAGTAAAATTTCTTTTGTTTCGGCGATCGTAGGTTCTTTTACTGTTACCTGGCGAAAACGTCTTGCGAGTGCTTCATCCTCGGCAATATATTCTTTATATTCAGTTATTGTTGTTGCACCGATGATCCTTAGTTCACCGCGCGCAAGCGAAGATTTAAACATATTCGCAGCATCAGAAGATGTTCCAAGTGCTGCTCCCGCGCCGATGATCGTATGCGCCTCATCGATAAACAGAATAATGTGTTTCTTTTCTTTTACTTCGTCTATAACGCCTTTGATCCTTTCTTCGAACATCCCGCGAAGCATAGTACCGGCAACCATTCCGCCCATTTGGAGCTGAACGATATGCGAATTTCTCAAACGCTGCGGAACTTTCTCGGGTTCGAGCTCGATCATGCGAGCCAATCCTTCGACAACCGCGGTTTTCCCAACGCCCGGTTCACCGACCAACATCGGAGAATTTGAACGCTCACGATGTGAAAGAATTTCGATCATCTGACGAATTTCCTTCTCACGTCCGATCACCGGAGCAATTTTATCCTGCCGCGCCATCTTGTTAAGCGAGACACCAAAATGTTTTAAATACGACGGAAGTTCATATTTTCTGCGAACGCTTTCCTCTTCTTTTTCGCGTTTGCGGATCTTCTTTCTGGCGGTCTGCGCAAGTTCTTCATGCCCAACGCCAAGATTCTGCAGTATGTCATTTAATACGCTGCGCTCATCATTCGACAAAACATAGAAAATATCTGAAGCATCGATCACGCGGCGTCCCTGCGAACGCGCCCGGTCCATCGAACGCTTAAAAAGATCTGTCGTCTCAGGCGCGATCTTAAATCCGGACCCCATATGCTGCGTTCCGCTATCGACGCGTTTTTCGATAAGCAGCCTTACCGAACGCGGGTCGACCGTCAATTCCAGCATCGTGTCATTGAACAGATCCGATTCCTCGCTCGCAAGCGCCTGAAGAATGTGCCCAACCGAAATGAAATTCTGATCGCGGTTTTTTGACTCATCAAGTGCGTTTTCCAGCACCCTGCGTCCGCTCTCGCTAAACTTATCTTTGTATGCGTCGATATCTGCCATAAATATGTGTCTCTCGTAATTCTTTGGAATATGATGCCGATTGTCAGAATTAATCTGCCCCGCATATAATAATAGCATTTTGAAACGATGATTAGTAAACGGATCCGCTCACGAAAACCCCCCTATGATCAAACGGAAACCCGTAAACCATAGAGGGTATTCAACAAGCGTATACAAAACCTGCTAAAAATTAACTCGCGCACATTTTGCTGTGCGTCTCAATGTCAAAACATATGAGAAGCACAAAATGTAACTGAATCAGCAGAACAATTACACTCTGTTACTGCTGAATGTTTAATTTCATTTGTATTTTCGCCATTTTCACTTTCTTTTTTGTCGAAACCGCCAGGCGCAACCCGCGTTGTTCACGTTCACCTTTATCAACCGAGCCGGGTCTGCCCGGTGCCGTCAAAAAGTTTGGCTCGACGATCATGGTAAACAAATTCTGATCCATGATATTTACAAATAAGCTCGATGCGCCTCCCGGTTCAAAAGCAAATACGCCAGCCGTAGGGTTCTCAATTTTGTTATCTGCATGCAAATAGGCCGTGACGATCTGTGATTTGAACATCTTCACATCATCGGATATTACAAATCCCGATGGAGCAGAAAAATCAAATCGTCGAATAAACTTCTTAACGCCAACTTCCGGCTCATAAGCCGCCGTAACATCGGCGACGATCGAAGTCTTTTTGTCATTCATTTCGACGCTAAGAATACGGATCTTGTTTAACCTTTCATAGGGTACTTCTGAAAACGCGTCGTGCCCGTCGCCTTCTTTCGCTTGCCCCTTGCCGCCGAAAAGGAGCGTATTATGATGGATCGTCAGCGGTACTCCCGCATAACCCGAATCTCCTGTTAAATATTTACCCTTCGACCAAATGATAAAACTTCCGGCATCCGGATGCGCGTGCCCGCTAGACAGTCGCCAATCCGGAAAATCTATCACTTTCTGGTTTGTGGCGTGTCCTTCCGGCGGACCACATTTGAAAGCAAACGCAGTTGCGTCGTCATCCCAGGAATCTCTCCAAAAGACTACCTCGTGATCCTTGAAATAATGGTATTTTGATTGCTCCTCGATCGGAACGGGTTTGATCGAATCGTCGTACCAGATAAATGTCCAATATTCTTCGGCGTTGACTTGTCCTTTTGATTTTACCCAATTTGCGACGCCTTGCTGCTCACCGTCGTTATAGATATCGGCGAAACGAAAAAGAATATTGTAGTTTGTCCTAAACTGACCGTTGATCCGTTCGCGCTCATAGTCATTGCCCTTTCTGGCACGCGTAATATTTCCGGCATAAATGTCGCCGAAATCAAAATTAAATTCGCCTCCGGGTAAAGTAATGTGGCTGACATACTTGTGAGCGGTGCGGAATCCCGGAGTGGTTTCGTAAAGATTCTCTCCGGTTGACTTGAGATGGGCGTCAATGTAATGAGCGAGCCAGGGCATTGAAAAGATCCAATACTCCATGCTTTCGTAAAAGTATCCGTCAGCGCTGTATGTCGCTAAAACGCGGTCAAAGATCGCCCGGACAACTGCCGCCCATTCCTTTGCCTCATCTGTTTCATCCATCAAGGCATAAGCCGTTACGGCTAATCCGGCCGTCGGGATAAATGTGTGATTTTGCGAATACGCATAGGATTTACCGTTTTTCGGTTTGAAGAACTCGTACATGATCCGTGCCTGGCGAATTAGCTTCGTACGATATTTTGTGCGTTCCGCGTCGGTTAGATCATGGTAAAGAAGATCATATCCCCATCCCATTCCGTAAAGCAGATGTCCGGCAGCGAGATCAATGTCGGGTTTATTGTACGTGTAACCCCAGACGTCGTAGGAAACCGCGGCGTCCATATATTTTTTTGCAGCATCGAGATATTTCTTTTCACCTGTGATCTTATATACGAACGCGGCTTCTGCAATTCCGATTCCGACCTCATTCTGCACGCGGCGTTCTTGTGCCGGTGCCGGCGCGGGTTCATCGGTCAGAGCACGAACTCTTGAAACGGCGGTTTTCCACAATTCGGGTTGTGTTTTTGTTTTCGCCTTTAACTCATCGAGATCCTTTTGGGTTAGATAAACTCTTGGGTGAACTCCCTTTAACTCAGGTTTCAGTGAAGACTGTTTAGTTTTCATCAACTCAAAAAGCGGATGTTCCCCTTTGAGTTTTGCGGACGCTTTACGTTCGGCTTCGAGTTCCTGCCTGTCCTGAGCGAATGCCGCAACGGAAAGTAAACAAAAGATGATGAGATTAATGACTGCGATTTTTTTTAACATAATATTTCTCTGCTTTTAGTCGGTACAAATGGCGTCTAATTTTTAGTCCTTACTTACGAGTTTCGACAAATACGCATTTTTGGAAAAAGCCGACCGGAAGTTATATGTCGCAAATTTTTCGCGCTTCGATAAATGCTCTATGCCTTTCCGCTCGCTTTTGTCTAATCTACCAACAGAAATTTTTGTTTTGGATTTCTATGCCTAAAAGTGTTCTATTGGTTTTCATCGTCGCCAACGGCGACCAACATTATAGCCCAGGGTATTGGCGTTTCGCCGAAACCCTGGGTGCTCTATCAACGAATTGGCCTGTCGCTGTAAGCGACATACATTCAAGGGTTTATGTTCGTCACCTTTGGCGACGGCTCGAGATGTTTCCGCCGACCTAGCGATTTTCGCTAGGCTATTATGTTGGTCGCCGTTGGCGACAGGAAACCCGGCATTTCAACATTGTAAGCATTTGATGAGACGATTTGCTTGACCCGCAAGCGACAAACGTTTCACCATTTTTTCTTACGTGTAAATCGAACTGAAACTACCCTAAATACTTCTTCAAAAAGTTCACCATATCCCCATTTACATTTTGACCATCATCTTTGTGGCGGAGTTTGCATTCAATTTTTAATTTGTCCATTTCTTCTTTAAGGATCGTTCCAAAGCCCGGATGATGGATCGCTTCACTTGGCGTTGAACTTTCCGTCAATGGCGTATTCGGAACGCTGTAAAAGGCCCAAACCGGCGGATCGTCCTTTGTTAAGTGCGTCAGCGGCGACATCTCCGTGTATAGGTTCAAGGCTTTTGGCGACAACATTTCTTCGGCGGTTAACCCAAGCATTCTTCCGTCGTTATAAGTTTTGTACTGCGTTGCCAGTTCGCCGACGTATTTCTTAACCAGATCTGGCATAAGCGTCGTTTGTGCTGACGAAACCGCCATCACACTGATCCTCGTCGACTCACGTAAAACCGGATCGGCATTCTTCGCGTCTTTGAGATCATCATGAAAGCCGAGCCACAACGAAGTCATGCCGCCCGCCGAACTCCCGGTCGCGCCGATCCTCTTTGGATCAATATTAAATTCTTTGGCGTGATAACGCGCAAACTGAATAGCCCTCGCGCAATCCATATAATGCTGCGGGAAAACTGCTTCAGGCGTCAGACGGTAATTTATCGCCATCACTGCAAAACCTGCTTCGAGTAGTTTTTCGAGCTGGTTTGCAGAAAGATTTTCCTTGCTGCCTCTTAATAGTCCGCCGCCGTGAATATAAACGATGAGCGGTGTCCGTTTGCCTGACTTGGGTTTCCAAAGGTCGAAAACGTTTCGTTCAAATTCACCGTACCTTCCGTTTTCAATGTCGGGTTTTGGCTTCGCATTTTCATCTTTTTTAATTTCTTGTGCAGAAATTATAGATGCGAAAGTGAATATAACCGTTAAAAGTAAAACTATTTTCTTCATATTGATACCAATCATCGTTGATTTATTCACTAAAGATTGGGAAGATCGCGTGCTGTGCATTCTCCCCGCATTTGGGTTTTGATTTAGAACAGAAATTCTAAGGCAACCTGCATTTCGTTTGTTCGATCTGCCGTTTGGGAATACTGTCCGAACTCTCACAATATTTTGCCCGGTAATTGAGAAAACAATTCGGACATTAGGCGGCCCGAACCGGATCAGTCCATCAGCATTCCGCCATTTACTTCGATCGTTTCGCCGCAAAGATACGCGGAAGCATCTGACGCCAAAAATGCGACAACTCTCGCTACTTCATCTCCTGTCCCGACTCTTCCCATCGGAATGATATTTTTGAAATTTTCCATCGCCTCAGGCGTTGAAAAGACTTCATGAAAAGGAGTGTCGATCACTCCGGGTGAAACACCATTAACGTGAATTCCCTGAGCGGCAAATTCCTTTGCGAGCCCTTTGGTCATCGTAGTCATCGCACCCTTGGCCGATGAATAGTGTATTGAGCCGGGCGCTCCGCCGTTTCGTCCGGCAATTGATGTCACATTTACAATGACGCCCGCCCCCTTCTTCAGCATGTTTGGTAAAACCGCCTGCGCCGCAAAAAATGCGGACTTTACGTTTAGCGCAAAGACTTCATCCCAACGCGCTTCATTAAGCTCCGCGGTTCGCAATCTTTC
>JBGTEI010000161.1:0-3148 GCA_041747875.1 Pyrinomonadaceae bacterium
CTGCCGCACTTCTTTGGTCAAACCGGCGTGATACGGCAGCGCGTCAAATCCTTCATCGCGAAGATCCTCGGCCAAATTCTCGGTTGATTTCCGGCTCAAACAGTAAATTATCCCGCTTTCTTTGCGACGAGGTTCCAGGAATCGGATAAGTTTCGCATATGAATCGCGTTTGGGTTCGACTGTGTAAAAAATATTCGGGCGGTTAAAACTTGAAACGAGAACCTCGGGTTCTTTTAGCAATAAAAAATCAACGATGTCTTTGCGAACAAGATTATCTGCGGTTGCCGTCAGAGCGATTACGGGTATTTCGGGAAAATGGCGTTTGAGATATGCAAGCTGTCTGTATTCAGGGCGAAAGTCGTGTCCCCAACTCGAGATACAATGCGCCTCATCGATCGCAAAAAGCGAGACATTTATCGTTTTGAGGAAATCGATAAATTGGTTTCCGCTCTGGAGCAGCCTTTCGGGTGCGACGTATAAAAGCTTCAGTTCACCGCTTTTTATCCGGTTAAAAACCTTGACCTGTTCTTTTCCGGTTTGCGTAGAATTTAAGAATGCCGCCGCGACGCCGTTGCTGACGAGTGAATCGACCTGATCTTTCATCAGTGCGATTAGCGGTGAAACGACAACGGTCAGACCGTCGAGCATAAGCGCCGGGATCTGAAAACACAGCGATTTTCCGCCGCCTGTAGGCATCAATACGACGCAATCTTTCTTAGACAAAACGGTCTTGATCGCAGTTTCCTGCGTCAACCGAAAAGAATCGTATCCAAATTGATGTTTGAGGATCTCTTTTGCTTTTGTGAGGGTCATATAAATCCTTTTAATCAGAGTTTTTTGTACATTATAAACGCATTCGTCAAGCCATTTTCTTTATGCCGGTAGGCGTCGGGAATTTCACCGATAATTTCAAAACCCAGACTCTTCCATAAATTCACGGCTTTTTCGTTGCTCTTAACCACAAAATTAAACTGCATCGCGCTAAAACCAAACCGCTTTGCTTCTTCGATTGAACATTCGCCCATCAAGCGTCCGATACCTTTTCGTCTTGCTTCCGGTGCTACCATATAGCTTCCGTTCGCAACGTGCGAACCGAGTCCGATCTGATTGGCTTTTATATAAAATGTGCCGAGGATCTTGTCATCGTCTTCAACCGCTACATAAGTATGTTTCTCCGGGCTGCACCAATCTGCAAGCGCAAATTCGCGTGAAGTATCAAGTGCGTACGTATAAGAATCGCCGCGTGAGATGACAAACTTTATGATTTCCCAGACCGCGTCTTTGTCTTTTTCTTCAAGCTTTCTTATCAAGATCATTTTTGTTTATGTCGGAATGGTGTCGGAATGCACGCGACCCGCGTGCAACGGAGGTCACTACGTCCGAATTTCCTCTCTCATCTCCGTACCTGCCATAGGATCTTTTCGCGCCCTGCGCTCATTGCCCCCGGGTCGAGGGCGTTCCGGCAAGAAAATCCAATCGTGGAATTTCACAGTTCCGCAGCCAATTTTGGAATAAACATCTTTGGGGTTTCAATAGCAGCTTTTATATGCCGGTGGTTTGTAAAATGTCCGGAGACGTAAATCCCCACAACATTTGTTTCAAACGTTTCTTCATCATAAACAGGGACTTCGCCGTACTTTCCCTGTTCGGTACTTACGCCAAGATCCTTTAGCATCGTCAGATCGGCGTCCGAGCCAACCAGAACAAATACAACATCGTTTTCGAGCGTCTGTTTATTTCCATCTTCGTCTTCAAGCAAGATATCTTTCTCGCGAATTTCAAGGATCTTACCAAGAAAAAACAGGTTCAGACATCGTTTCTTTAACTGCTCTTCAAGCGGATTTTTAACCCAGTATTTTATACAGCCCTGCTTTGGATCGGTTTCTTCCCAATCCTTTCGAAAGATCGCCAGTGTTGTTTCTGCGCCTTCCTCCGCCAAAAAAAGTGCGGCCTCTCCGGCCGAATTTCCGCCGCCAACGATCATCGCTTTTTTCTTTACCCACGGGTATGTTTCACGAAAATGATCATAAACTTTTGGAAGTTCTTCACCCTTAACGCCCAATTTACGCGGATGATCCATCGACCCGATCGCAAATAGCACGTTCTTTGCTTCGTAGTTTCCGTTGTCAGAAGTGATCTTGAAATGATGTTCCGCGATCTGCTCAACCGCCTCGACGGTTTCTTCGGTTTGAACTGTCAATTCATTGTCCAAAACAAACCGAACGTAATAAGAAAGCAGTTCTTCACGGGTCGGTTTTTCGCGCGCGGGTTTGAGGTCACCTTCGCGGAATTCGAGTTCGTCGGTCGTCGAAAAAACCGTCAAACCGACCGGATAATTGTAAATCGTGTTTCCGATCAGATCTTTTTCAATGACAAGGTAGTCGAGTCCGAGTTTCTTAGATTCAAACGCTGCCGAGATACCTGCGGGTCCCGCTCCGATGATCAACAAGTCAAGCATTTCTGAGTGTCGTAACGCCACCGTCCCGGTGGCTGTCGTGTTCGCGTCTCGCGGACGCAGTCGTTAATGAGTCCAGAGTGCGAGACGCACTCTGGACGGCCGTCGGGACGGCAGCGCTACCCATCCTTTTCCATTTTCTTCAATTCTTCCGTAAACTTCTCGATCTGCACTTTCGTCGTCTCAAGTTCCCGCTTTGAAGCCATGTAATTTTCCCATTCGTTCGTGTTCGTCAGCGCCCTAACCGTATCTTCATCAAGCGCATGCGACATTACTGCAAGAAGATCACTGACAGCCTCATTTGCGCCTAAAAGCGATTCGATTATTGTGTAAGCAAGTTTTGCGTTTGGTACATCTATGTCTAATTCTTCCATATCTTTTTACAAACCAATTCCGCCGACCGCAGGTGGTCAACTAACCAAATGGCAGCTTCGAAACATTTACCTTTAATTCTCCTAAATTTAGCTCAGTTCCTTCTTCCAAAAATGCGTTTCTTACGTAACCAAGCGCGATAGTTTTCCCAAGCTTTGGCGAAAATGTAGCGGACGTTATGATTCCGGCACTCTTATCGCCTAATGATCTCAGCTCCCCGCCAATTAACTCCTCCGCAGGCGCAGACGGTTCTGACTCGAATACCAGGCCTCGTAATTGCTTCGCGGGCTTCCCGCGAAAGTGTATCCGCGCGATCACTTC
>JBGTEI010000162.1:0-1968 GCA_041747875.1 Pyrinomonadaceae bacterium
GGTTGGTATTTATGACCATAAAACGATAGTTAATGCTGTTGGGTTAGAAGCCGAAGCAAGAGATATGGAATTTCTTATCGCTCAAGCATCCCAATTTCCTGAAGCGGATGTGAGCCGTCTGGGAACGATGGGGTGGAGCTGGGGCGGTTTGTCTGCGATGCTGGTGCAGATGCGAAATCCAAATGTTGATGCGGTTTTGAGCCTCGACGGTTCGATTGCGATGCACGAAGATAAGATCAGACAAACGGCTTTTTTCGATACAAATAAAATCCGCGTTCCACATATGTTTATATCAACTCGCCGAAATATACCCCGCGTAAATGAATTTCTGGAAGCAGTAAAATACGCGGATGTTTCCGTGCTTGATTTTGATGAAATAACGCACTCGGAACTCAGTTCCTACAACTTTATCGCCCGAAATTTTGCCGCTTCACTGGATGAATCGGAAAAGAAAAAACAGAAAGCTTATGAATTGATCTCCAATTACGCTTTGCAGTTTTTTAATGCGATTCTAAAAAATGATGTTTATGCCAAAAACTTCCTGAAACAAAATTCTCCCGCAAAAGATTTGCTTTCGATCACGCGAAAAGAATCGCTTCCATTGCCGCCAACGCAAGTGGAGTTCTTTGCGATAATTACTGATAAGGATTTTGAAACTGCTTACAAAATCTATCAGGAAGTAAAAAAACGCGATGCAGAATATCAGATTTTCGAACCGTTTGAAATAACTGTTTTAGCGGATGGGCTTTTCAAGGCGGGTCGTGAAGAAGATGCGATAAAAGTGGCAAAATTGCGAATTGATGCTTACCCGAACGATTATCTTTCTTATGAATGGGTGGCGAATATTTATTACAAAATGAAAGATTGGCAAAATGCTCTGGAGTATTTCAGCATGGCCTACGGAATGGCTTTTAAGGAAAAGCGAACGCTTGAGAATTTGAGCGAACTGGAATTTTATCAAAAGCGAATTGCAACGGTGAAAGATGAACAAAAAAAAGGAGCAAAATAATAAAAACGATTTATTAGTTAATTGATACTTTGAGACTTAAAGATGAAATTTTCGAATACCGGAACATTTTACGGACAAACGAATGAAATCATTCGACTCGATGGTATTACTCTGACAAGTGTACTCCACAAGTAGGACAGGTTGGGAGGTAAAATAAGGAGTTATTTTCTGTTATAAAATAAAAAACGGAGGTAACAAAAAATGAGCAGGAAGCGGAGGAATCATTCGCCGGAGTTTAAGGCGAAGGTGGCGTTGACGGCGATCAAAGGGGATGAGACTTTGAGCGAATTGTCGCGGCGGTTTGGGATTAATTCGAACTTGATCGTGAAGTTGAAAAAGCAGCTTTTGGAGAACTCGTCGGATGCGTTCGCGTCGGGCAAGGGGTTGGCGCCGGACCGGGAGTCGGAGATCAGGGATTTGCAGGCGAAGATCGGCGAGATCACGATGGTGAATGATTTTTTATCCAAAGCGCTCGGTCGCTGAAGCGGGAGGAGCGCAAGAAGTTGATAAATCGAAAACATAAATTATCGCTGGTCAAACAATGTGAGACTCTGGAGATCAGGCGTTCGGGAGTTTACTATAAACCAAAGCCGGTCAGTGGTATAGACTTGAAATTGATGCGTCTGATCGATGAGATTAATCTGAATCGTCCGTTTTTGGGTGTCCGGCGGATGACTGAAGCGTTTCATGACGAGGGCAATCGGGTTAACCACAAACGGGTCGGGCGTCTGATTCGGAAAATTGGGATCGAGGCGATCTATCCGAAGCCGAATCTGAGCAAATCGAACCCGCAGCATAGAATTTATCCTTATTTACTGAGGGGTCTCAAGATCGACAAACCGAATCAGTTGTGGGCGACGGACATCACGTATATCCCGATGAATAAAGGGTTTGCCTATCTGACGGTGATCATGGATCTGTACAGCCGGCGGATTCTGTCGTGGCGCTTATCAAATTCT
>JBGTEI010000163.1:0-2593 GCA_041747875.1 Pyrinomonadaceae bacterium
ATGGACGCCGATTCGATCGGTGGTTCCGTAAACCTTGTATCAAAAGGCGCTCCTTCAAAAACACGTCTTTCGCTCACCGCGGGATTGGGTTATAACCGGATCGCGAGCGATTATTTGCAAACATTTAATGGGACGATCGGAACCAGATTTTTTGGTGATAAACTCGGGGTTTTGTTTGCGGGAAGCTATATGAATACCGATCGGGGATCGGAAGGTTTCGAAGTTGCTTATGATGATGGCGATCTCGATGAACTTGAACTGCGCGATTATACCGTAAATCGCAAACGCTGGGGATTAAACCCAACGATCGATTATCGTTTTTCGGATAATTCAAAGGTTTTTTTCAAGGGAATTTACAATCAGTTTGACGATCAGGAATATCGCAGAAGAACGCGATATCGAATAAGCGACGACCGCATCGAACGCGAGTTAAAAGATCGGTTTGAAGGTCAGACGATCACCCAGGCATCATTTGGCGGCGAACATCTGCTTCCAAATTTTATGCAGATCGATTACAGGGTCTCATATGCGTTTGCCGATGAAGCAGAGCCAAACCGCCTCGATACCACCTTCCGCCAGCGTCGTGTAAACTTTAATCCAAATGTCACACCTACTTCGATCGATCCAGACAACATTCAGGCCAACCCGCTGAATGAAGATATAACCGCTTATACCTTTGACGAATCAGTTCGCGAAAGCAACCTCACAAACGAACGCAATTTCAACATGCATTTTAACGCGTCGATGCCGCTGCCGACGTCGTCAGGATTTGCCGGAATTCTAAAATTCGGCATCAAGAATAAATTCAAGAAGAAGTTTCGTGACAATAATGCAACGATCTTTGGCTATGATGACAATGACGATGCACCTATTTTTACGCAGGCGTTGGACAACAATTTTGTTCTTGGAACATTTTTAGACGGCTTATATTCCCAGGGAAGTCAGTTTGTCTCGCCATCGATCGCACGTCAGATCCTGACCAATCCACTTGCAGAAAGCGAGATCGATTATGAAGAAGATGCTGCCGATTACCGTGCACGCGAAAACGTTTTCGCAGCTTATGTTCAAACAAATTTGAACTTTAGCGATAAGTTCCAACTCGTTCCCGGAATTCGCTATGAACGAACAGACGTAAAATATACCGGAACCGAGATCCTTTTTGACGACGACGGAGATTTTTTTGCGAGACGCGATATTCCCGGTAAAAACACATTCAACAATTTCATGGGTTCGATCCATGCAAAATATCGGATGACCGATAAATCGAACCTCCGAGTGGCATTTACGCAAACTCTTGCGCGTCCAAATTTCCGTGACTTAACTCCGTTTCAATTGATCCTCGAAGAAGATCTTGAGCTCGAGCGCGGCAATCCCCTGCTTGTACCGACGACTTCAAATAACTTCGATGTTCTTGCGGAACATTATTTCAGCTCGGTCGGCGTTGTTTCCGGCGGTTTTTTCTACAAGCGTTTGAAGAATTACATTTTCCCTTTTACGTTTAAGGAGGATCGACCGGTCGGCGGCCCAAACGGGGTTGTCGAAACGTTTGACATTATCCAGCCGTTAAACGGCGAAAGCGCATCGCTCTACGGGATTGAGCTTGTTTTTCAAAATCGTTTTACCTTCCTTCCCGGACCGCTCGACGGTTTCGGAGTTTACGCAAACTACACTTACGTGACATCAAATGCGATCCTTCCAAACGAAGATTTTGGTTCGCCGGGGCGGGAATCGATCCTTCCGGGACAAGCCAAAAACGTTGCAAATTTCGCGTTTTCTTATGAAAAATACGGTTTTTCAGGACGTGCCTCATGGCATCTTCGAGACAAGTATTTGAGTGAAGTGGCAAGTGATGCTTCAAAGGATATTTTCATCGATAGACATCTTCAGCTTGATGTGAACATTAGCCAAAAGATCTCGAAAAACTTCCGAGTCTTTGCTGAATTCATAAATCTGACGAACGAACCATTTAAGCGGTATGAAGGTGATTCGACCCGTCCGGTTCAGGTTGAATATTACAGATGGTGGGCAACATTCGGAATTAAGTACGATTGGTAGATCTTGGTTCATTTGCTCATGCAATGCTGAGTGGTTTTGTACATTTCCGCTCAGCATTTTTTCTTTCAAAAATAAAAACTCAAAAAAAATATGAAGCGAAGGGAATTTTTAGTAAGTGCAGCTGCGGGAAGTCTGGCATTGTCATTTAATGGATTTAACAAACGCGCGTTTGCGCTTGGAAATGAAGGAAATCTATCCAGTCTTCGCCCGACAGGCTATGGCGAGTTATTTCCAACGGCGTCAAAAAATACGGGTGAAACGTTGATCGCTTTGCCAAAAGGATTTGAATATAAGGTATTCGGCAAGACCGGCGATCCGATGAAAGACGGTAATAAAACACCAAAAGACCACGACGGAATGGCGGCTTTTTACCGAAACGGCGAGATTCGCTTGATCCGCAATCACGAGATAAATGATGACAAGCCAAAAGAAAACATCGTTATCTCTCCAAACAACAACTATGACAATACGGCCGGTGGAGGCACAACGACTTTAATTATCAACCCAAAAACCCTTGAGATCGAGCGCGATTTTGTCA
>JBGTEI010000164.1:0-3658 GCA_041747875.1 Pyrinomonadaceae bacterium
GGAACGGTAGTGACCCGCTCGGGCAGTACAAACAGCCGAACTAAATATCGCCGCTAGAAACATATTGACTACTCAATTCGGTCGAACACGTCGCTACCGCTATATATCTAAACGTCGCTTAGCGACGCTTGTTTAGAGATCTAACCAGTCTCATTTCTCCTTAAATTCCCTGCATGATCTTTCAGAAATTGCGAGAAACCCGAATTTCCCTTTGATAACATTTTCCCATTCACATACGACCCCCGCCCCGTCCCTTCGGTTTCATCTGGTTTTGTCGCAAAACGCCCCCTAACTCGGCGCATTCACACAGCGTCGTCCGCTTATTATTTTGCTACCTTTTAATTGTGAAGCAAAATCAAATTAGGAGAGAATAATAACAATGGCAAAGATAAATCCATATATTCATTTTGATGGTAAGACGGAAGAAGCTTTTAATTTTTACCGATCGGTATTTGGCGGAGAATTCTTGTCGTTCATGCGTTGGAAAGAACTCCCTGAAGAAATGGGTATGGCAAATCTTTCCGATGCCGACAAAGAAAGGATCATGCATATTAAACTCACGATCGGAAGCGGCGATGTATTAATGGGAGACGATTTTCTCGGATCATCCGAAGATAAGTTTCCCTCGAGCGGTAATGCCTCTATTGCGAGCGAACCCGAAAGCCGAAAGGAAGCCGATGAATTGTTTCACGCACTTTCAAAAGGCGGAAAAATTGAAATGCCGCTTGCTGATGCGTTTTGGGGCGGATATTTCGGAATGTGTTATGACAAATTCGGGATCGGCTGGATGATAAATTACGATAACAGCAAGGGATAAAAAGAACGGCGGGAAAATGGAAAAGTACAAAATAGAAAACGAAATTCGAGTGCTGTGTTTGAAAGCGGAAACTTTCGCCGAAGGGATTTGTGATGCTCACCGGGATATAGCCCGAAAAGTTTCATCCGCAAATGACCGAAAGTGCTTTGGAATTTCATATCAAAACGGCATTGATCAAATAATTTACAAGGCTGCGCTTGAGGAAGCGTTTGAAGGCGAATCTGAAGATTCGGATCTTGAATCATTTGTGATCCGCAAAGGTATCTATATAAGTGAATTTCTGCCAAATTATGCAGATGATATCCGGTCGGTCGGAAAAACGTTTCAGCAGTTATTAGATTTCGACGGCATAGATCCTGAGGGGTATTGTCTGGAAATTTATGAAGGTGATCGCGATATGAGATGTCTCGTACCGCTTGATACGTCGTATGAAGGAGAACTAAAAATGGCGAACGATAAGGAACCAATAGTGATCGAAACAACAGTAAACGCGCCAAAGGAAAAGGTTTGGGAAATCTGGACCGGGCCGGAACATATAAAACAATGGAATTCTCCGTCTGATGACTGGCATACTACAGCGGCGGCAAATGATCTAAAGGTCGGAGGCAAATTTTCGTTTCGAATGGAAGCAAAAGATGGAAGCTTTGGCTTCGATTTCGGCGGTGTTTACACAGATATAGGTGAAGCCGATCGGATTGATTACACTCTCGAAGATGACAGAAAAGTCAGTATTATATTCGAGGAAACAAATGGCGGCGTAAATATTATCGAGACGTTTGAACCTGAAGACGAGAATCCGGTTGAAATGCAGAAGGATGGATGGCAGGCGATACTCGATAATTTTAAGAAATACATCGAAAAGTAATTAGGATATAAGGAAGTGATGGAAGAACAAAGGGTCACAACATGTTTGTGGTTTGACGATCAGGCAGAGGAGGCGGCAGAATTTTATTCCTCAACGCTTAAGAATTCAACGATCGGCAATATCAATTACTACGCAAAAGAAGGATTTGATGTCCACGGAAGACCTGAGGGCTCGGTGATGACGGTGGATTTTTCAATTGACGGACAAAAGTTTCTGGGATTGAACGGCGGTCCGGCGTTTAAAAAGAATCCGTCGATCTCCTTTTTTTACATTTGTGAAACGGAAGAAGAGATTGACGAGGTCTGGGAAGAATTTGCAAAAGAAGGCAAAATCATGATGGAGCTCGGGAAATATGACTGGAGCGAAAAATACGGTTTTATCGAGGATAAGTACGGAGTTTCCTGGCAACTTTCACTTGGTAAAATTTCGGAAGTCGGGCAAAGAGTAACACCTTGCTTTTTATTTGTCGGCGACCAATTTGGTAAAGGCGAAGAAGCGGTAAACTTCTATACTTCGGTCTTTAAAGATTCCGAAATCGACGGGATCCTTCAATACGGCGACAATGAATCGCCAAACAAACCGGGTTCGGTAAAACACGCACAGTTTAGTCTTGGCGGCGGGAAATTTATGTTGATGGAAAGCGGTCTTGAACACGGTTTTGCATTTAACGAAGGCATCTCGCTCAGCGTCGAGTGCGAAGATCAGGAAGAGGTAAATTACTTTTGGGATTCTTTTACCGCCGACGGAACGGAAAGCCAATGCGGTTGGCTGAAAGATAAATTCGGGGTCTCCTGGCAAATAGTGCCAAAGATCTTGCCGAAACTCATGAGTGATCCTGAAAGGGCGGGACGTGTAATGGAGGCTTTTATGAAAATGAAAAAGTATGATATCAAAAAACTGGAAGCTGCGTAAACGCTTAGTAAAGGTGCTTTTTTAAGAATAATTAAATGCAGCGCGGAACGATATTTCATGAGCTAAATGGCAGCAGCGGATTTAATTTATGAAACCTACTATAAAAGAATTGATAGTTTATACACCCGCCGAGGATTTCGAGGTATCAAAGCGTTTCTATCAAGCGCTTGGGTTTACGTTGACCGAAGGATGGGGCGGTACAATGGACTGCAGGCTCGGCGGGGCGGTTTTTCGCCTGCAAAATTATTATGTCAAAGACTGGGCGGAAAATTTTATGATGAAATTTCGTACAGAAGATGTTCAGGGGTGGTATGAACACACAAGAAAAGTGATCGACGAGGGAGATTTCGGGAGCGCCCGTCATGATAAACCGGAGAATGTAGGTGGTGCGAAAATATTTCACGTATGGGATCCATCCGGAGTATTGCTGATATTTATTGAGTAACTACTCAATCACCACCCCCAATGTTGAAACGCGGTCGATATTGAATGTAAAGGAAATGAGAAAAGATAATCGATCAGTGCTTACCCATCTGATCAACTTCCAAAGGTCATACAATACTCTGAAAGAAAAACACAACGTTTTGTACGCTAACGGAAGAATTAGGTGACGATATGAAAAAAGAGAAAACTATTTATTGGACAACGACGATTATTATCTTCTTATTTGAAGGAGTGATGTCCGCATTAACATAACAAACCGAGCTTGCCAAAGAAGGAATCAGGCATCTAGGGTATCCCGAATATTTTGGCTCGATGCTGGTTGTATTTAAGATCCTCGGAGCGTTGGCACTCATTATTCCGCAAACTCCAAAGCGGGTGAAAGAGTGGGCCTACGCGGGTTTTGGATTCGAGTTTATTGCCGCTTTTGTGAGTCACGCGGTAATTGACGGCTTTGGGTTTCAAACCATTCTCCCATTAATAGTGATGGCTATTTTGGTGGTGTCTTATATATATTTCCATCAGATCGATCAAAAGGAGGTCAAAAGTTTCTTTTAAATCATATCTTGACAACATTGAATCAAAAACGGGCAAAACAGCAGAGGATTTTAAGAAACTTGCTG
>JBGTEI010000165.1:0-6646 GCA_041747875.1 Pyrinomonadaceae bacterium
CAATACGGGGCAATATTGGCGGCGCATGATCAGGTCAAAACATTAAGGAATCAGGCAAGAGCAGCCGGAGTATAAGACTTAAAAAAATCACGACCAGGAAAATGGCGGTCCAAAAATTTCTTTTTGGACCGCCATTTGTTATCTATCCAAGCTCGGGAAACAAAATAAACCTAAACATTCGCGTGTCGAAAAATATTCGACACAAATATCACGAAACCTTTTCGCCAGCGGGAGAAGTACCGGCCACACTTTTGGAAGCCCGATAGGTCTTCAGCCAGAGAATATGGATCGTAACACCGACGGCAACACCGGCAAGTAGCAGGGACAACCAAAACCGCGAATCAAGGATCCAGATACTAAACCCGATCGATGTCCAGAGCGTAGCGATCGTCGTCACCTTTTGCCGAAGTGAGATGCCCAGCCCGCTTTGATAATTGCGGATATATTTACCGCAAAAACGATTGTTCAAAAGCCATGTGTGAAATCTTTCTGAGCTTCGTGAATAACAGTATGCCGCAAGCAGCAAGAAGACCGTCGTCGGCATCAGCGGCAAAAACATCCCCACTACGCCGAGACCAACGCAGACAGTGCCAATGAAAATTAAAAGTGCCTTACGGACGTCCATAGGTTCTCAAAATTACAGTTTAATATCGCAGTCCGCTCCGTGTCCAACAGATATTAGCTGTAGACTCAGATCGTGACGTCCCAAATCTCTGCTATCTACTTAGAACACGCCTATCCGACGAATCGAATACACCCGAAATTCTTCGCAAAGTGAATGCGAAACCGGGCTTATTCTGCGGACGTTTTTTACCGCATGATTACATTTCAGCGGCAGCGGTATTTATTTATCAAGCTCCAATGGATCTTCATCGGCGTCTGAGTCTATGATCGGATCAGCAGGACGTTCGACTATCGGATCAATAGTAACCACAACATTCGGTTCGACCGTGTGTTTTCCGGCAACAGTTTCAATATACGGGTTTTCAGGACTAATTCGAATACACGATGCGAAATGGTCAGGTTTGATCTCTACCAACTCCGGTTCGGTCGTTTTACATTGATCGATCGCATATGGACATCGTGTATGAAAATGGCACCCCGATGGCGGATTGATCGGCGATGGTACATCACCGGTTAATATAACCCGTTCACGCGTCGCCTCGATCTCAGGATCCGGAACCGGAACCGCTGAAATAAGTGCCTGTGAATACGGATGAAGCGGCTCGGCATACATATCTTTTCCATTTGCGAGTTCGACGATCTCGCCCAGATACATGACCGCGACGCGATCTGAAACGTGCCTCACAGCCCGCAGATCGTGAGAAATAAACAGATAGGTCAAATTCTTTTCTTTTTGGAGGTCGTTCATCAAGTTCATTATTTGAGCTTGAATCGAGACGTCGAGAGCGGAGATCGGTTCGTCGGCGACAATAAATTCGGGATCGACAGCGAGCGCGCGAGCGATACCGATTCGCTGTCTTTGACCGCCTGAAAATTCATGCGGATAACGCTTGATAAACCGGCGGCTTAATCCGACGGTTTCCATGAGCTCCATTACTTTATTTTCAACATCTGCCCCGGATGCCAGTCCAAATGTACGGATCGGCTCACCGATGATATTCCCAACCGTCATACGCGGATTGAGCGATGCATACGGATCCTGGAAGATCATCTGTAGATTCTTCCGCTGTTCGCGCATTTCGCTTTCGCTTAGGCTGGCGATATCTTTTCCGTTATAAAATACTTTTCCGCCCGAGATCTTTGTTAGACGAAGAAGCGCCTTTCCAAGTGTCGATTTCCCGCAGCCTGATTCGCCAACGAGCCCGAGGGTCTCGCCTTTCTTGATATCGAACGTAACGCCATCAACAGCTTTGACCACCCTTTTGACACCGCTTCCGCCGGTCAAACGATCAAGCAAACCGCCGCCGCCAAGATCGAAGTAAACTTTCAAATCTTCCAAAGAAATTAGATTGTTTCCGTTTGTTTCTGACATTAGGCTCCTGTGTTCTCCTTTGTAGATTCGGCGTATACTTCTTTTGCGAAATGACAAAGCGAGTGGTGATCCGCACTGATCTGGACAAAAGGCGGGAAATCCCGATGACAAATATCTTCCGCTCTTTCGCATCTTTCAGCAAAAGGACAGCCGGGCGGAAGCCGCGATACATCCGGCGGCAATCCGGGTATCTGATAGAGATCCGTTCCTTCTTCGTGTGCCGGATCGGGAACTGATTTGAGCAAGCCTTTCGTGTAAGGATTTGCAGGAGTTTTGAAAAGATCCCTCGTCGACGCCGATTCAAAGACCTTACCCGCATACATTACGATGATCTTTTCTGACATCCCGGCGACGACACCAAGATCGTGCGTGATCAGGATCACACTTGTTCCCATCTTTGCCTTAAGTTCTCTGATCAGCTCAAGAATTTGTGCCTGAATTGTCACGTCAAGCGCTGTTGTCGGTTCGTCAGCGATCAGTAATTCGGGTTCGCAGCTGAGAGCCATAGCGATCATTACGCGCTGGCGCATTCCGCCGGAAAATTCGTGCGGATAATTATCGATGCGGTTCTCGGGCGCCGGTATTCCAACCGTCCGGAGCATTTCAACCGCATGATCGTAAGCCTGCTTTTTTGAGTGACCGAGATGAAGCTGGGTCACTTCCATCAATTGGGTCGAGATCTTCAAAAACGGATTGAGCGATGTCATCGGATCCTGAAAGATCATCGCCATGCGTTTTCCGCGAATCTTTCGCATTTCTTCGATAGAAAGTTTGCGAACGTCGACACCGGCAAAAATTATGTCGCCATTGACGATCTTACCCGGCGGCTGCGGAATAAGCCGCATGACAGATAGATTCGTCACGGATTTGCCCGAGCCCGATTCGCCTACGATTCCCAAAGTCTCACCTTTTTTTAAATCAAACGAAATACCATCCACGGCCTTTACGACGCCGTCTTCCGTTTGAAAATAAGTCCTCAGATCATTGACCGATAAAATTGTTCCGTTTTGATTAATCATTTATTCTGTTTACACTGTCGTAAGCCTTTACTCTCGACCACATCTATTACCGAGATCACATTTTTTCCCCGATATTCTGCGTAGTAGAATTCTATTCCGCGGTATCGCAGCCCTTTCTTTGCTTTTCCATAGATACGGCGAACATCGCTGACCGTGCTTCTGCTGAGCGTAATTCCTTTTGACGTTTTCGCCTTAAAAGGTGCACGGATCTCAATGTCGAAGATCTGCTGAACTTTGTCAGATTGACAGTAAAAAAACGATAACCCGTTCTTATACTTCATTTGGTACGAGTATTTTCCGTTTCTTATAAAACGAAAGCCTTTCCCAAACTTCCGGATAACGTCACTTTTCGTTGTGCGACCTACCCGAAGTCCGTCAAACCCGACACCCTCTTTGACGATTGTCAACGCGTAGCTTTTACTCTGCTGAGCAGGAGAAAAAGACAGAGATCCAAACAATAGAACTACCGAAAACAGAAAACAAATTTTTAATCGCATACTAAAACTTTCTTGTTTGGGGGTCGAGTGCATCTCGTAAACCGTCTCCTAAAAAGTTTAACGAGAAAAGGGTCAATGCCATCGTTACACCCGGGAAGATCAACTGCCACGGAAAGATAGCGATGTTTTTGATACCGTCAGCCGCGAGACTTCCCCACGATGCAAACGGCGCCTGAACACCAATTCCAAGAAACGACAAAAACGCTTCCGTCAGCATGACCGACGGAATTGTCAGCGTTGCATATACGATCACCGGACCAAGCGCGTTTGGAACAAGGTGTTTGAAAATAATTTTAGGGGTCGAAACTCCGGTTGCACGGGCAGCGAGTACAAATTCCTGGTTCTTTAAAGATAATATCTGTCCGCGAACGACACGCGCCATCGTCAGCCAGGAAACCAGTCCGAGCGAAAAGAACAGCAAGAATATTTGGCTACGTCCCGCGCCGCCGCCAAAAATACCGGCAAGCGACTCGATCCAATCGGGGGTGTTTTGCCCGCCAAAAACCGAAAGAAGAACGATGACGATCAGGATGTACGGGATCGCGTAGATAATGTCTACGATGCGCATCATCACATTATCGATCCGGCCGCCCATATATCCGGCGATCGCGCCGTAGCTGACACCAACGATCAATGATACAAACGTCGAAATAATTCCGACCATCAGAGAGATTCTTCCGCCCTGCAAAACACGCGAAAGCAGATCGCGTCCCGCTTCGTCCGTCCCCATCCAATGCTGCCACGAAGGCGGAAACGACTGGATCAAGTTTCCATCGGCAGGAATATAATCGGGTGTCAATCCGGTGGTCGCCTTGATGATCATCGGACCAAACACAACTGCAAACGTAATGATCGACATTACGACCAGCCCAAATACGGAAAGCTTATTTTTTAATAAACGCTTCCAGGCGTCTTTCCATAAAGAAGTTCCCGTCATCACCGTCTCCGGCTGATTTCCTGTAGATTTAGTTTCTTCGTTCATAAGATGTAATCAAGCTATGGGTAAAAAATTTATTTGAGATACCTTCGACAACAAATAATCACTATTCGTATCGAATTCGCGGATCAAGAAATCCGTAAGAAATATCTACCGCAAGGTTAAAGATCATGATCAGGATCGAGAGAAATGCGACGATCCCCAAAATCAACGGCTCATCCCTATTCAGAACAGACTGAATAAAAATATTGCCCAAACCCGGAATAGCAAAAACCTTTTCAACGACAACAGTACCTGCCAATAAAGAAGCAAGTGCGGGCCCTGTAAATGAAACTACCGGAATAATACCTCCACGCAATCCGTGCTTTAGTAAAACGGTTGTTTCGCTAAGGCCCTTCGCGCGAGCCGTTCGAATATAGTCCGAACGCATCACTTCGAGCATCCCGGCACGCGTCAGACGTGCGATATACGCCATATATATCGCTGAGAGCGTAATAACCGGCATAATCAAATAAAGCGGTCCACCCCATCGCGCCGGCGGCAGCCAATATAATCCCAGCGAGAAAAACAATACGAGTATTGGTCCAATGACAAAGTTTGGCACTGACAAGCCAAGCATCGCCAGGGCCATAGAAAAGTAATCAAAAAAGGAATTTTGCTTGAGCGCCGCGACAATTCCGGCAAATAACCCGACGATCAAAGCCAGAAGATAGGCAAGAATTCCGATCGTCGCTGAATATGGAAAGTGACGCTTGATGATCTCATTTACGGATTGCCCTTGATATTTTAATGAATCCCCAAAATCAAGCCGTAAAATATTCCCCATCATCTTGCCGTACTGAATGTACCACGGCTGATCGAGCCCATATTTCTTTTTGATGTTTGCTTCTATCGCCGGCGGCAATTGCCTTTCCGTAGAGTAAAAATTCCCGGGCGCGATCCGAATTAGCCCCCACGTGAGCGTTACAACGAGAAGCGCCATCGGGACAATGATCAAAAGTCTTTTTAAGATAAATTTTAACATTTTCTTTTTGAGTTTTTATTCGTCAGCTTTTTCGGCTTCCTTCTTAACAGACGCCTTCGACGCCATAAAGTCAGTCTGCGTTTTCATCAGATCAGCAACTTCCTTATCAACTGAAGCGTCACTCGTTTTCATTATTTCATTTGCATCAGCGAGCCATTTCGATGGATCCGTTTCAATGTAAACAAATTTCCACGGATGCATCGTTCCCGGATTTGGGTACATGCCCATAATATATGGCTTCTTCATCCAACTCGTTCCTTGTGTGACAAGCGGAATTATCGGCTGATCTTTGAGCATATAGTATTCGGCTTCAGCAAGTTTTTCGTATCGCCGCTCAGGATCAAGGGTTATGTTTGCGTCATCGAGCATCTTGTCATATTTAGGATCCCACCAACCCGTCGAGCTATCGTTCTTCGGCGAATAGAATTGACTTAAAAACGTATACGGATCCATAAAGTCGCCAACCCATCCTGCACGCGCAATTCCTGTATATTCTATCGCCGAGCGATGCGGTAGAAATGTTTTCCATTCCATATTCTTGATCGGTACGGTAAGCCCTAAATTCTGCTTCCATTGAGCCTGGACAAATTCCGCGACCTGTTTATTGCTCTCTGAGGTATTGTAGGTCAACGCGATCTTGTCAACCGGGAATCCGGATACGTTGCACCCGTTATTACTTCCTTTCTCAACCTTATACCCCGCTTTTTCCATTAACTCGCAAGCCGTGCCCGGATCAAATAATCGATTTGCAAAAGTTTCGGGTGATATGCCGTCTTTCTTAGCAAGTTCCGCGAAAACTTTATTGCGCGCGATTTCATAATCCGGAAAGATGTCGGGAGTAAAATCGGCCGCTTTTTTTACCGTTTTTCGATATTTCTCTAATGCGTCGCGATCTATCGCCAGTGAAAAAGCCCGCCGAACGTCGACATTATCGACCGGCGGTTTTTTCACACTAAACGTGTAATACTCCGTAGTAACCTCAGGAAATAGCTGGTATTCCGCTTTGAATTGTTTGATATAATCGTTCCAAGCCGCAGGAACAGTGTGATTATATAGAGCATCAACCCGTCCGGATTTGTAGAGATTCATCATTGTCGTCTGTTCATCCATCGGATAAAACTCGATCGCATCAAGGTGAACGTTTGCAGAATCCCAATAATTGGGTTCTTTGAC
>JBGTEI010000166.1:0-2671 GCA_041747875.1 Pyrinomonadaceae bacterium
ATAGCCCCGTATGAAGCGAAGCGGAATGCGGGGTTTAGGGACAAACAGATCGACGGAGCCCTGCAAGGGCGAAAGACGATTCCACTGCTCAACGTTTTTCAATTGCTGTCGCAATTGTGCGGGCAGGATGCCCGCGCTCCATGCCCGCGCTCTATGCCGTGAATAGCGCTCAACAATAGCCAATCAATCAAAAAGCTAATAACATAATCTAATGGATATTTCCGACAGTAAGGAAGATCAACCGGACGAAATTGATCCCCAGGCTTTTTCGGCGATTGTCGAGGAAGAGATCGCTGTGCCGGACCAGGAAGAACTTCCGGCGGCGAAGTATGATCGTTCGATAGTCGAAGGGCCGCTTGGGAAAGCTGTTTGGAAACTTGCTGCGCCGACGATGCTTGCGAATATTTTTGGCGGTCTTCAGGGGTTGGTTGATCATATTGTCGTCGGGAATGTTGTAGGAAAAGTTGGAAATGCGGCGATCGGTGTGAGCGCGCAAATATTTATTGTTGTGGTGGTTTTTGTGGCGTCGATCTTTACCGGGATGGGAATTCTCGTTTCCAGGTTTTCGGGCGCGGGTGAAGAAGAGAAGGTTGATCGAACGGTATATCAGGCGTTTATCACCGCGATATTTATTGCACTCGCGATAATTGCACCGGTTGGATATTTTATTTCGCCCACACTTTTGAATCTTGTAAATGCCGAGCCGGCTGTTCAAGCGGAAGCACTTCCGTATATCAGAATAATGTTTTTGTTCAGCAGCGGCATGCTGATATTTTTTATGCTCGCAGGTGCACTGCGTTCGGCGGGCGACGCAAAAACCCCGATGAAATTGGGGATCGCAATGACGGTCCTAAATGTCGTTTTCAGCATTCTCCTCATTCGCGGAATTGGTCCGGTACCATCGCTCGGAACAAAAGGAGCGGCAATCGGAACTTGTTTGGCTTCGGGATTGGTAGCAGTTTATTCGTTTTGGAAATTATGGAACCGTACGTGGGTCGTTTCGATCCGGCAGAAGGTCAGCTATGCACCGGATTGGAATGTGATCCGCAAACTTTTTAAATTCGGTCTGCCTGCCGGGTTTCAAGGGATCGCGATGAATATCGGCGGCGTGATGATGCTCTCGTTTGTCGGTTCGCTCGCACAAAGTGCCGACGCTCAGGCAGCTTATGCGATCGGATACATGCAGCTCTTTTCGTTGGTAACATTTACGTCGGTTGGCTTAATGGGTGCGGCGGCGGCGGTTGCCGGTCAGAATTTGGGAGCCGGCAATCCTCAACGGGCAAGCGATGCGGTTCATACTGCGGCGAAATTTGGGCTGGCGATGTCGGCATTCTTTGGGATATTCTTTTTCTTTTTCCCGACCCAGCTTCTTGGGATATTTGGTATGACAGACCCGACAACTGTTGGGATCGGTATCCAGCTGCTTAGAATATTGAGCGTATCCGGGATCTTTGTTTCGATCGCACTTGCCTATACGGGCGGGCTTCAGGGAACCGGCGATACAAAAAGCCCCTTGTATATTTCGATAATTTCTCAGCTGATACTGCCGCTTTCGATATGCTTTATCATCCAGCGTGTTTCGACACTTGAGCCGTGGCATATTTGGACGGCGATCCTTGCCGGGCATGTTACGCGATGCGGATTGAGTATGCTGAGGTTTAACCAGGGAAACTGGAAACATATTTCGGTTGATATTGATTCAACACACGGTTAGTAAAAGCTTTTATTGTGATATTTTATTTCTCTTATGAATTTTTTGGAAAACAGCGAAATCGTAGCTGACATCGGTCAGTTTCTCGCAGAAGACATCGGACGCGGCGATATAACGACGCAGTCCACGGTTCCATCCGGGATAAAAGCGATCGGTAGTTTTCTTGCGAAAGAGGATATCGTCGTCTGCGGGATGAAGATCGCTGAGGCCGTTTTTGGCTTGCTTGATCCGGAGAGTCCGGAAATCGACACGCAGATCAACGACGGAACGGAAGTAGAAGCAGGTACGGTTTTCGGAACGCTTAGTGGTTTTGCCGATGTACTGCTGACCGGTGAAAGACTGGCGCTTAATTTAATGCAGCGAATGTCCGGAGTAGCAACGCTTTCGAGAGCGTTTGCGAAAGCGACAGAGGGAACAAAAGCGATTGTCGTCGATACCAGAAAAACGACGCCGGGGCTTCGAATGCTTGAAAAGTATGCGGTTCAGGTCGGAGGTTGTAAGAACCACCGGTTTGGACTCGACGACGGAGTTTTGATCAAAGACAATCACATTTCTCTTGCCGGCGGTGTAAAAGAAGCGATAACTTCGGCAAAAGAAAGTGTTGGGCATTTGCACAAGATCGAGGTTGAGATCTCAAACTGGGGACAATTGCGCGAGGCTATTCGCGCCGGTGCAGATATCGTCATGCTTGATAATCAAACGCCTGAAGAGATCAGAAAACTTGTCGAAATGGCGCGTGAGATGAACCCAAATGTACTTCTTGAGGCATCGGGCGGGATAACTTTGGAAACGGTTCGCGATTATGCAGAAGCGGGCGTCGATCTGATCTCGGTCGGGCAATTGACTCATTCGGCACGGGCGATGGATATTTCGTTTAAGATCAAGACTTTGTAAAGGGGAAAAGTGAAAAGGTGGAAAGTGAAAAGTGAAAAGTGTAAAAGTGAAAAAGTGTAAAAGTGA
>JBGTEI010000167.1:0-12123 GCA_041747875.1 Pyrinomonadaceae bacterium
CTCCTAACCGCCGCGCCGCAAGGAGTTCGACGTCATAACCCTCTTTTCTGACCCGTTCGTCAATATAAAGCAGGCATAATCCGATCATCCAGATCGGCGTTAACAAGATCAGACTTGCCTGTGAGATTACCTGCTTCGCGATCTGATACCACGCGGGTATCGAATCAACAGTCGCAAAAGAGAAGATCTGCACCCCTTCCATCCACGCGTACCAACCGAGCGGTATATATAAGATCGCAAGCGCCGAATACGTTGTGACCAACGTAAAAATAAAAAGCATCGCCACCCTTTTTACATTCTTACCCGCCAAACTCAAACTTCTGTTCATTGCGGAAAATGCGGCCTGCCCCTCTACCATCATAATTTGGGGAATATATACGAACCGAGAAATTATGAGAAACATCAGATAAAGCGTGCCGAAAGCGACCGCTATACCTATCACTAGCGAGACGATAAACGCAGCGATTGGCAGTGGCTCCAGCACCCATACCGCGAATATGATCGCAGCCGCACCTGCAATAAATCCGAAATAAACGATAAATACACCAAAAAAACCAAGTACGACCGTGATCAGACTCGAAATTCCAACCAGACTGAGCAGCCTGCTTTTAGTATTTCTATATGTTTCGCCAAACGTTATTTCCTCGTTATAGAGCAAGTGACGAACAAAATTCCTCGATGCGCCGCCCATAACTACAAGTGTTGCAACGGTTTGAATAACCCATATGACGACGTTTCCAAGTCCTAAAAATAATTGGTAAAAGGCCAATTCAAACTCCGAGGATGAGTTCATCGAAAAAATATTTTTCGCCAGAAACGTCCAGCCGACAAAAAACAATGTTCCCAAAATTACAGGCGGGGCGGCGATCAATATGAAAGTCCAAAAATTCTTGCGGTAAAAGCGAATCGAACGGTCGATCAAATCCCCCGCACCGAGCGGTTCGAGAGACATTTGAATAGTTGAGGAAAATGAGTCTGCCATCGGTTAGTTATTTGAGAAATTATAACTTTTTTAACGAACTTCTTATAGCCTGTTTAACCTATCCGTAATTCAAATAATATGAATAAATGCATCTGTGCGAATTACAGAATAATTTTATTTAGAAATTCCGAATTTTCAGAATATTTTACGATAACAAAAGCTATTTCACCGTTATCCCTGTGGAATAAAAATAGTTTTTACAACAAGTTATACTGAAACAAAATTCCGAAGACCGATTTACGAATAGCTAATGCGACAATTCTTGACGACGATGATCCTACTAAAATTCAACGACTGCTTTGACGCGATCTGAATTCAAACTCTAAGGTCAGCAGGTAAAATCCATTTTAATCGGGTCTATGTATCGAAGGCAGATTTTCCTTAGACTTTGGGTCTTTTTTATTACTAGGTGCGCAGAACTATATTGTAGCTCTTGATCTTCGAATTCAGGGTTGTTGCATTTAGTCCTAAAAGGCGTGCCGCACGGGACTGATGTCCACCCGTCTGCTCGAGTGCCCGCTGTATAAGATCGATCTCGAACCGCTTTACTTCATCATAGAAGGTCACACCTAGTGCGATGTCTATCTGTGCAGAAGTGCCGGCGCTATCCGCGATCATTTTCTGCGCGAGGGCAGGATCGAGAACCTCCGGCCTTAAACAAGATTCCGTGATCTCATCAGTCGGCGCGATAACCACAGCCCTTTCAATTATATTTTCGAGTTCCCTTACATTTCCCGGATAGTGATACGCCTCAAGCAGCGATAGAACGTCCGGAGATAGCGTCGTAGAAATTTCGCGTCCATTTTCAATGTTGTATTTTTCAATAAAATGCTTTGCGAGCGGCAAAATATCCTCGCGTCGTTCGCGAAGAGCCGGCAATTCCATCGGCACAACCGATAGCCGGTAATAGAGATCCTCACGGAACATTCCGTTTTTAACAGCTTCCTTCAAATCAATATTCGTCGCTGCGATAATTCTTACGTCAACACTGACGGGCGATGTTTCGCCGAGCGGTGTAAATTCCCGCTCCTGGATCACGCGCAGAAGTCTAACCTGCGTTTCGGGTCGAAGGTCGCCGATCTCGTCTAAAAATATCGATCCGCTGTCTGCAACTTCAAATAGTCCTTTCTTTGCAGCAACCGCACCCGTAAACGCACCTTTTGTATGTCCGAATAGTTCACTTTCTAATAAGTCGGACGGAATATTTGAACAATTTACGGCTACAAACTGATTTTCAGACCGCGGACTCGATTGATGAATTGCCTTTGCGATAATTTCCTTACCTGTTCCGCTTTCGCCGGTTACGAGAACCGTTGACCGCGCCGGAGCGATTCGCTCAACGAGACGAAATATCTCTTCCATCTTCTCTGATCTGCCAATGATCGAATCGCGTTTCACAGATCGTGCCATTACTTGCCGCAACGTCACGCGTTCTTCTTCATTGCGTCGTTTCTTTATTCCGCGAGCCGTTAATGCAAGTATTTGTTCATTCTGAAACGGCTTCCTTATACAACCCGAGGCCCCCTTTTCCCATGCGGAAATTGCCGTATCAAAGGTCGCAAACGCCGTTACGATCAAAACAACCGCATTCTCGTCGATCTTCATCAACTCTTCAAGCGCCGTAAGTCCGCCCATACCGGGCATCGAAACGTCCATCAGCACCACGTCGTATGCTGAATCGCTATACAGTTCGAGTGCTTCTTCACCCGTTTTTGCGAGATCGACCTTATAGCCCGCGGTGGAAAGTACTGTTTCCAAAACCTCGCGCATTATCTCTTCGTCGTCGCAAACCAAGATAGTTCCTTTCTTTGCCATAAACTTTGAATATATCAGACTTTATCCAAATAATTTAGCCAACCAGCTACAAACCCAATTAATAAGAAATCACTTTGGCATTAGCATATCGACCCTTTAGCAATCGAGTAATTTTAAGGTAGAATCCCATAAAGTGACCTACGACACAGTTGCATACCGATATGATCGGATAATAGATCCCTTCGAACGGCGATTTCTCCGGTCGTGGCGGCGGGAGACATTATCATACCTGCCGGTTGATTCAAGAATTCTTGAGATCGGAGCCGGAACAGGACTCAATTTTTCTTTCTATCCACGATCAAAGTGCGCAATAGCCAGCGAGCTCTCGTTAAATATGATCGAGATCGCTAAAGAAAAAACTAATTCGATCCAGATAATTCAGGCGAACGGAGAATCGCTTCCTTTCTCCGACGAATCATTCGACGCCGCGTTTGCGACACTCGTATTTTGTTCGATCTCAAAACCGGAAGATGCCTTCGCCGAACTCGTTCGCGTTCTCAAGGCGAATGATCGGATCGTCCTGCTGGAGCATGTCCGTCCAAATGGTTTGCTTGGTTACGTTTTTGACGTGATCAATGTCTTTTCGGTTGCTTTTTTCGAAGATCACTTTAACCGTCAGACGGCAAAACTCGCGGAAAAATCAGGGCTCAGAATCATAGAGATCAAAAAGAAATTGTTCGGTGTGATCAATTTGATCGTTTGCGAAGTTGTTAAATGATCAAATTCCTTGTCGTCAGACAAGCGATTTTCTTCGAGATCAAACCTTTTAGTGCTTTTTTACGTAGAACGAAGTGCGTTCAAACGAATTGATCGGGTGAAATTTGTCAGTTATTAATTGGAGTTTTAGAATATTTTATGGCGATGTCAAAAACAGTAAAGACAGTATTAGTTGTCGGCGGGATCTTGTTTGCGTTGATCCTAGTAGGAGTGATCGGTATTGCGCTGGTGGTCGAATCGGTCGGCAAACCAACCGTTCCTGAAAACGCAGTTTTGGTATTAAGCGTTTCTGGACCGCTGCCCGACTATGCACCAAAAGACCAATTTGCAGAGTTCGTCGGTATTAATCAGCCGCAATCTTTTTCGAGTTTAATGACACAATTGAGAAAAGCCAAAGCCGACAGCAGAATTGGTGCCGTGCTGCTTGATATCAGCTTTCCGCAGTTGGGATGGGGAAAAGCGGATGAATTACGGGATGCGATCAAAGAAGTGCGCGCGTCCGGGAAGCCCGTTTATGCTTATTTTGAACTCGGATTAAATCAGGATTATTACATAGCGTCTGCCGCCGATAAAATTTTCGTACCGCCGGCAGGCGATATATATGTAAACGGCTTCGCTGCAAATGCTACTTTTTATCGAGGCTCGCTTGATAAGCTCGGGATCGAACCCGAGGTAATTCAGATCGGTAAATACAAAAGTGCTCCGGAACGCTTCACGCGCAAAGATATGTCCGAGGGACAGAGTGAAGTACTGAATGCGATCCTTGATGAATATTATGGACGTCTTGTAAATGCGGTCGCTGAATCCCGCAAAAAATCGCCCGAGGATGTTAAAGCGCTGATCGATAACGCACCGTATCACGGAAACGAGGCGAAAGAACTCGGTTTAACGGATGGTGCATTCTACCGCGACCAGGTTTACAACGAGCTTAAGAAACGACTCGGTTACAAAGACGCAGATGATATCCGTCTGATCACGGGGAAAGCCTATTCTGAGATCCCGGCAGAATCTCTTGGTTTAAATAACGGTGAACGAATTGCGGTTATTTATGCCTCGGGCGCGATAAATATGGGAAGTTCCGGAAATAGTCCTTTGATGGGTGAAACGCTTGGCGCGGATACCCTTGTAAAAGCGATCAAAACAGCTGCGGACGATACGTCGATAAAGGCTATCGTGCTGAGGGTGGACAGTCCGGGCGGCTCGGCACTTGCATCAGACATAATGTGGTATGCAATTGAAAACGCTAAAACTAAAAAACCGGTTGTTGTTTCGATGAGCGATGTCGCAGCATCGGGTGGTTATTATATCGCCTGTAATGCGCATAAGATCGTCGCAGAACCATCAACACTTACGGGCTCGATCGGCGTATTTATGGGTAAACCGGTGATGAAAGGATTTTACGATTGGATCGGGTTGTCGAATGAGGTCGTATTGCGCGGAAAGAATGCCGGGATTTTTAGAGAAGATGTAAAGTGGACGGACGATGAGCGCGCAAAAATGCAGGATCAGGCAAATAAGATCTACTTCTCCGATTTTGTTCCGAAGGTCGCAAAAGGGCGAAATATGAACAGCGAAAAAGTTAATTCTTTAGGACAAGGACACGTTTGGACGGGAACACAGGCGAAAGCAAACGGGCTGGTTGACGAATTGGGCGGTCTTGAAAAGGCGATCCAAATCGCAAAGGAACTCGCAAAACTTCCGGCAGATAAGGACGTCAAACGGGTAGCACTTCCGGTCCCCCGCTCAATTTTCAGCGACTACTTCGGCGGCGGCGAGAATTCTTCGAGTAAAATAAAGCAAGAAGAGCAACTCGCAAAGTTACTTCCGGAAGACATACGCAAGGCAATTAGATATGCAAATATGTTCGAGAACATGAAAAATGGCGATGCAATGCTTGTTATGCCTTTCCAGCTCGAGATCAAATAGATCACTCAATATGTCATAGAACAAAAAGACGGGCTTTGCGCTCGTCTTTTTTTTACCCATTTCGGTTTAAATTAAACCACATCGTCTGAAGCATGCTCAATATGCTGACGGTATATGCCTGTAAATATAATCTTTGGTTATATTTACAGGCATCTTAACATTTTGGCATAGTCATTGCAGTATTAATAACTAGCGGAAATGCCGTCGGAAACTTATAAAGCATCAGGTATTTTCAGGAATTTCACTTTAAGGAGAACTACAATGGGACGTATTAATAAACTATTTTCTATCTTTGGACTTGCCGCGATGGTACTCGGTCTGACAATTGGGGCATCTGCGCAATGGCGTTTCCCCGGCGGGAACAATGGTTCCTACGGCAATAACAATCAAAATCTAAATTCAACGATAAGAAGTCTGACAAGTAAAAGTCGTCAGTTTGTCGGAATTCTAGATCGTGAACTCGATCGAAGCCGAATCGACGGAACAAACCGTGAAGACCAGCTAAATGATCTGGCGAAAAACTTTAAAGACGCTGCTGAAAATTTGGATGATGAATACGATGATACACGCAGCTACGATCGCAGCCGTGATGAAGCTCAGCGCGTTTTGACACTCGGCTCACAGCTTGACCGTGCGATCTCAGTTTCACGATTGAATAACAGTTCTTCTGTCGGATCCTACTGGAACGCAATTGAAAACGACCTTCGGGTTTTGTCGCAGGCTTATCGCGTAAATTACGATAGCAGAAGCACGCGAAATAACCGGAACGGAGGTTGGAACGATAATCGTGATCAACGTCGTCCAAACTCCGGCGGAAACAATGGTGGATATAACCAAAATCTGCGCAGTACGATCGTCAACTTAAAGAACCGCGCGGGCCAATTTGAAAATCGGGTCGATCGGGAATTTAAGAACAATCGAAATAATAGAAACAATCGCAACCAGGGCGGTCGGTTTGGTTCAAACAATCTCGAGAATCTTGCGAATCGTTTCAATGACGCGGTAAAACGTCTCGAAAACGAATATGACAACAGACGTGATTACAACAGCAGCAGCGATGAAGTTCGTCAGGTGCTAAACCTCGGATCGCAAGTCGATCGCGAATTAAGCCGGTCGAGAGGTAACAACAGCCTGCGAAATGACTGGAACCGGATCGAACAAGACCTGAGAGTTTTGGCTCAGTCGTTTAACCTAAGGTATAACTAATCACTCTTGTGAACCGCGCTTAATTATCGGCGCTCATTAGAAAAAGAAGTCTGACATCGTCAGGCTTCTTTTTATTTAAGCAATTCTTCCCGTCATTTTACCTGCGGCGCGTTTCGATCTAACATCGTATGTATGCGCGGAATAATTTATTTGGTCGCCACGCCGATCGGCAATTTGCAGGACATTTCTCTTCGGGCTTTGGAAATTCTAAAGACCGTAAACATAATTGCCTGCGAAGATACGCGGCACACCGGAAAGCTATTGAAGCATTTTGATATCTCGGCAAAGCTCGTCAGTTTTCACGAACATAACGAATCATCCCGCACCGAAGAATTTATCGGGCTTGTCGAAACCGGAATATCGATCGCCGTGGTTTCGGATGCAGGCACTCCGGGAATAGCGGATCCCGGTTATCGAATTGTAAAGCGAGCCCGGGAATTAGATATCAAAGTAATCCCGATCCCAGGAGCTTCCGCTTTTATCAGTGCGATTACAATTTCCGGTTTACCAACAGATTCGATCTTTTTTGGCGGTTTTTTGCCTTCGCGAAAAGGCGAAAGAATAAAACGTTTAAGAGAAACCTCACAGATCCCGGCAACGCTTTGTTTCTACGAAACCCCGCATCGAATTGCGAAAAGCCTTGAGGATTGTGCGCAAGTAATGGGAAATAGAAAGGCCGCCGTTATACGCGAGCTTACAAAGCTTCACGAAGAAACTGCGTGCGGCGGCCTTTCAGAACTCGCAAAGGAATTTGGCGAAAAGATCACGAAAGGTGAAATTGTGATAGTAATTGACCGCGAAAGGTCGGAAATGGTCACCCACGGGGGAATAAGTTCGATCGTAGAACGTGTCGATGAATTAGTTGGTGAAGGTGCTGACCAAAAAAAAGCTCTCAAGCAAGCGGCAAAAGAATTTGGTGTCAGCCGATCTGAGGCGTATCGCCTTGTCCAGGCCGAAAAAGATGCTTAAGGCATTTCAACCAAAACATCTGTCAATTTTTCTACCACGATAAGAAGTTCCTTGCCCGATTGCATAAATCTTCCGGCGAGTGCTGAGTCTTCGGCCCGGGCGGTGTCATCAATGATTCCCTGAACGTTAACCAAGTATGGTTTGAGCCCCGCCTTTGTTCGAAAGTCGATCTCGATCTTCACAAGTCCGGCACGAAGTGCACGTATGCTCCGAATCACATCGCTCTTAAATGCCGCATTTTTCTCTGCAAATTCTTTAGACGCTTTTCCCGATTTTACATCTTTATCGATCTCTTCAATTCCGGTCGCAATTCCGCCCAAAACGAATACAAATTTACTTATATTTTTGACCTGAATGCCGACATCTTTTGCTCCCTGTTTTCGCTCTTCGACCGCAGGGTCAACTTTAACAACCGGTGTACTTTTTGGTTTTGGTTTCGGCTTGCGCTGCGCAATAACTTCAGAATTGGCGCTAATAAACAGAAATACTGCCGATAAAAGCAGAACGGTATATTTGAAACTTTGATTTCTTATCATTTTTCCCTCTTTGCCTGAATGCGTCTGGAATTCTACAATCTATTATATAGAAGATGAGACAAAGAGTGTTAAAAGTTCGCCGGCTCGGCCGGTTTGGATATGCAGACGGATTGAGTTTGCAAAAAGATCTCGAGACGAAAGTTATCGACTCTCGCGAATTTGATTACTTTCTATTGCTTGAACATCCGCATACCTTTACGCTCGGCCGCAGTGCAAAAACTGAAGGTGTGCTGGCAACGCCGGAAACGTTAAAAAAAATAGATGCGCAGGTTTTTCATACAAACCGGGGCGGAAGAGTTACTTACCACGGGATCGGACAGATCGTAGGTTATCCAATAATTTCACTTAGCCCGGATCGCAAAGACATTCGCAAGTATGTAAGGGATCTTGAACAAGTACTGATCAAAACGATGTCGGAATTTGGGATCGAGGCATTTAGGATCGAAGGCCTTCCCGGCGTTCACACAAACGACGGAAAGATCGCGGCGATCGGCGTTCATATAAAACGTTGGGTGACGACCCATGGCTTTGCGCTGAATGTAAATACAGATCTGACATATTTCGACCGCATAATTGCTTGTGAAGGCGAACCCGTAACTTCTATGGAAAAGATCCTCGGCAACGAATTAACTTTGGCGGAGGTTGAAGAAAGGCTCATCTCGAATTTTGCGGAAGTCTTCGAGTTCAAACAAATTGAAGAGGAATTACTTGCGCTTAATAACTAATAAAAAAGGAGAAGTCATGAGATTTGGAAAACTAGTATTACTTATTTTTACACTGCCATTATTTTCAGCATGCGAATCGACGTCTACCACGAATTCGAATTTGTATAATGCCAACGCTGCCAATTCAGATCCGGCAGCCGAAACTCAAAAGCTAACGGTCGTTGAACGCCCGGATTCGATCAAGGAAAAGATGAAGGCGCGAGGCGAGCAAGATGAGGCGCAACCGGAATTGACGCTCGAATCACCAAAAGAGAATGAAATTATTAACAGCTCGACGGTTAGAATAAGGGTAAAGATCGGCGGCGATCTGAAAGGGCTGAAAATGGGTAAGGACGATTCGGGAGCGGGAAATCATGTTCATGTCATCCTGGATAATCAACCCTATGCCGCACACTATATGTGGGACGATGGATTTGAACTCAGAAATGTTACCGATGGCGAACATACACTGCGCGTTTTTGCTTCACGCCCGTGGCATGAAAGCTATAAGGACGCAAACGCGTTCAAGGTTATAAAGTTTACCGTAAAAGACGGCAAGGCCGATGAAACCAAACCGACGACTGACGGAAATGAAAATAGAATGGCGGATGCGAGATCCGATGAGACGAAATCGGAAGGAGCAGACGTTGTCGAGAGCGCAGCCGGAAATGTTGATTTTGCGAAACCGCTTTTGACGTATAGCCGCCCGAAAGGCGAATACAAAGGCGCGGATGCCAAAGCGATCATGCTTGATTTTTGGCTGTCGAACGCGAAATTATCGGGCGACGGCGGAGAATATTATGTTCGATATTCGATCAATGGCGGCGAACCGCAGCAAATTGAAAAGTGGGCGCCGATCTGGCTAGAAGGGTGGAAAGAAGGTAAGAACACCGTCAAACTCGAATTGGTAGACAAGGACGGAAAACTCGTTGAAAATGGCGGGTATAATTCCACAGAACGTGAAATTACCATTTCAAAATAATCCAATTCTTCGCATACAGGATCGAACGAGGATACCCTTGATTTAGGTTTTTTTTGGCTGGTAAATTTACGAATAAATGTATTTAGACATAACCACGCAGGGACGACTTTGCGCGGATTTAGATAATTTTGGGACGGCCCAAACCTTATTTGGAGAAAAATATGGCTTGGGTCATTCTTATTGCAGCTGGTTTACTTGAAATTGGTTGGGTCATCGGGCTCAAATATACGGAAGGTTGGACACGGCTTGTGCCCAGCGTAATTACCGGGATCACAATGATCGGAAGCATTTATCTGCTTTCGCTGGCGATAAAAACGCTGCCTCTGGGGACAGCTTATGCGGTCTGGACCGGGATTGGGACCGTCGGCGCTGCGATCTTAAGTATGATAATTTTCGAAGAGCCGCGTGATACAGTACGTGTAATTTGTATTCTTTTGATAGTAACCGGAATCGTAGGATTAAAACTTTCATCAACAAACTAAAACCAGTGAGATTTGATCAGCTTGCGGTTGGCCCGTTTTTCTTATAATCTCACCTAATTCAGTATTGTTATATTGAGATCTATCGGAGTTAGAGTTTTCTTATGAGACGTGATATTACCTCATGGTTTAGCCACAACCTTGGAATGGAAATGCCGCTCGTGGCATACGGACATGCGGGTTACCCGCTTTTAATGTTTCCGACCGCAGCTGCGGATTACCTTGAATACGAACGATTCTACCTTGTCGATTCGATCAAGGAATACATTGATGCGGGCTTGATCCGTGCATATTCAATCAACTCGGTAAACAAGTACAGTTTGCTAAACCGCGAATCGCCTCCCGGTTGGAAAGTAGAAATGTTAACGCGTTATGACCGGTATATAATGGATGAAGTTCTGCCGTTGATCCGTAACGAATGCGGAGACGATGCGATGCCTCTCACAACAGGAGCATCACTTGGTGCATTTCTTGCGGCAAACACATATTTTAAACATTCTGATAATTTCCGCGGAACGATCGCGATGAGCGGGAGCTACGACATATACAATTATCTCGATAAAGGTTATTACGATGAAAACGTCTATTTTAATAATCCGATGATGTATATGAAGAATATGCACGACGACTTTCATCTGCCGCGCCTTCAAAAAGCGGATTCGATCGTGATCTCAACCGGTCAGGGTTCGTACGAAGCGCCTGATAGAAGCCGCGAATTCTCGGGTTTGCTCAATTCAAAGGGAATTCCGCATCTTCTTGAAGTTTGGGGATATGATGTAAATCACGACTGGGTTTGGTGGCGCAAGATGTTGCCGTACTACTTAGGAAGATTTTGTAACTAAACATTTTAAAAGCATTCTGATGTTTAGGCGGGAATCCTGTGCGATTCTCGCTTTTTTCGTATTTGATGCCGGCTTATTCCGCGTTCATTCGTCTTTCAGATCAGTTCTTCGCCATTTAGAATACTCAACCGGGCGGGTGACAAATAAAAAGGCGAATGATCCGGTTAACGTGTTTTTGATCTCAGTGTTTATTCACTTCCGAAACTTAAAACAAAAAAATCCGGCTGAACAATGAACTCTCCAGCCGGATCTTAATACTAGTTATCGCCTTTCTTACCCTTTCTCAAAGTCCCAGGCTGCGGCGTTGCTTTTGGAGGCGGCGTCACAAGCGGAATAACCGTAGCTGCGGGTTTTGGTGTCCCTCTAGGACTGCTGGGTACGATAACAACCTTTGTACCGGTTCCCGGCGTAGTCGAATCTCCATCAGTTCCATTCGGGTCAGTAGCAGTATTTGAATTTCCCCCTTCTCCGGTTGTTTCACCGGTCTTCTTATTGCCCGAATACTGAGAACCAAGCGTACGCGATTCGTCCAGTTTTTCGAGTTTTTCAAGCTGCTCCCGTTTACGCTGATCAACCATCGATTTGATCTCGGCAGGAATATCGGGAGCGTCCGGGAAAACATCCCGTTTTTTCCCTTTCATAAACTCGTTCATAAACGAATTGAAATATGGCAATGCACCTTGTCCGCCGGTCATCCCATTGCCAAGCGAAACCTTTCGTTTCGGATCACCCATCCAAACGCCTGTCACATATGTCGGTGTATATCCGATAAACCAAACATCGGTGTGCTCGTTTACGGTACCCGTCTTACCTGCGAGCTGCTGTCCGGCCGCACTTGCCGCCGAAGCCGTTCCACCCCCTTGGGTAACGCCGCGCATCATATCGACCATCGTCAGCGCAACATATTCGCTCATTACCTTGTTGCTCGTCTTTTCCCATTCCTCAAGAACTTTTCCATCCCGGTC
>JBGTEI010000168.1:0-2070 GCA_041747875.1 Pyrinomonadaceae bacterium
TGGGAGTTTTATGCGACAAGCTTGGCGATAAATTTGCTGCATCAGTAAGGATCCCGCCAAAGGGAATTCGGGAAAATGCTTCTTTCGAATTTAGCGCAGATCTCGCAGATCTATATTGGAAAGATGAAATGGATGGAAGTCTTTCCTCGGAAGATCCCGCAAATTTCGGTACGATCCCGGCTGAGAATAGTAATTTTTATGCGGCAATTCGATCTCTTGAAGGATACAGACCGATCGCAAACTCGACTGGAAACGCAGGTCCAAAGCGACCTTTTTATATTTACAAATTTTCAAACGGAATTAGCGTGACGATCGAAAAGTAATTTTCCCCGCGAAAGATCAACAGGCAGAAACGCAGGATCAACTCCGCCGTTTCTGCCATTTTGTTTTTATTGCGATTTAGCGTTAAATTTATCTAAATAGATCTTAATTTTAGACACGGAGTTTTTACGCAAATGAGTTTAATCGAAGATGTTTGGGCAAGAGAAATTTTGGATTCGCGCGGCAATCCGACAATTGAAGCAGAGGTGATGCTTGAAACCGGAGAAACCGGGCGGGCAGCAGTGCCGAGCGGCGCATCTACCGGCGAAAATGAAGCGGTCGAATTACGCGACGGCGATAGATCCCGCTATATGGGAAAAGGCGTAACGCAAGCCGTAAATAATGTGAACGATAAGATCGCCCTCGAACTTGAGGGTTTGGACGCGCTTGATCAAACTATCGTCGACGAAACACTTATCGCGCTCGACGGCACAAATAATAAATCAAATCTCGGCGCAAATGCGCTACTTGCAGTATCACTTGCGACAGCACGCGCTGCTGCGACATATCTTCAAATGCCGCTCTACCGTTACATCGGCGGCGTAAATGCAAAGGTTTTGCCGACTCCGATGATGAATATTATCAATGGCGGTTCGCATGCTGACAACAATGTCGATTTTCAGGAATTTATGATCATGCCCGTCGGTGTCGAAAGCTTCTCGGAAGCGCTTCGTGCAGGTGCGGAAGTTTTTCATAGTCTGAAAAAAGTATTGAGCGGCCGCGGTTATTCGACGGCCGTTGGCGATGAAGGTGGTTTTGCACCAAATCTTAAATCGAATGAAGAGGCCATTGAAACGATCCTTGAAGCGATCGAAAAAGCCGGTTATACAGCCGGTGAAGATATTTTATTGGCGCTTGATCCGGCTTCGAGTGAATTCTATGAAGATGGAAATTACGTGTTTAAAAAGAGCGACGGTCGCAAACTTTCATCGACGGAAATGGCTGATTATTGGACAGACTGGTGCGACAAATATCCGATCATCTCGATCGAAGACGGTATGGCCGAAGATGATTGGGACGGCTGGAAATATTTGACCGACAAGGTAGGTGATAAAGTTCAGCTTGTCGGCGACGATCTTTTTGTGACAAATGTTGAATTTCTGCAAAAGGGAATCGATCTCGGCGCAGCAAATTCGATCCTTATCAAAGTAAATCAGATAGGCACCCTGACCGAAACGCTAGACGCGATCGAGCTCGCCAAGACAAACAATATGACCGCTGTCATTTCGCACCGTTCGGGAGAAACGTCGGATACGTTTATCGCTGATCTCGCCGTTGCGACAAACGCCGGACAAATCAAGACAGGTTCATTATCGCGTTCGGACAGGATCGCAAAATATAATCAGCTTCTGAGAATTGAAGAGGATCTCGATAGTTCAGCGAAGTATTTGGGAAGAAAGGCTTTTTATCAGATCAAGAAGTAGATCTTTTGAATTTAAGTTTTTATGGAAAGTGTCTCTTGTCCGTGAAGCGGACGAATTAAATAGCGTCGGGAGAATCCCGACGAATGTCCAGAGAACTTCTTCGACCCTGAAGGGGTCGTACAAGAACATTTCTATTTGTCCCTTTCAGGGATAGAATTGATGATCAATTATGCGTCGGGATTCTCCCTGATGTAATGAAGTTGATTCCATCAAAGTTGAGTAGTTGATAAAATCAACTTTGACAAATAAACAAACCCCAATGGAATCAACATGAAAACATTATATTACATTGGGGTGGATTTTCATCCTTATCAACAAACGGTTG
>JBGTEI010000169.1:0-4344 GCA_041747875.1 Pyrinomonadaceae bacterium
ATTCAATAGTTCGATCGCCGTTTCACTGTTTTCGAGCAGGATCGCTTTTGAATTTTCCAACGCTTTTTCGGCAATATTTCTGCGCGGTAAAACTGCGAGCTGCTTTTCTATCTCGGCGTTTATCATGTCTATTATCGATTCGCTGGTTGAAACGAGTAATACCTGACTATCGATCCCGTGTTCAGCCTGTGAAAGAAGATCAGCGGCGACAAATTCCGGCACCGCACTTTCATCGGCAAAGACCGCGACCTCCGAAGGACCGGCGGGCATATCGATGGCGACGCCGTATTGTGAAACGATCTGTTTTGCAGCCGTCACATATTGATTTCCCGGTCCAAAGATCTTGTAGACCTTCGGTACGGTCTCAGTACCAAAAGCCATTGCACCGATCGCCTGCACACCGCCAATTTTGAATACTTTTGTTACACCGCATAGTTTTGACGTATAAAGGATCGCATCATCTATCTTTCCGTTTTTATCGGGAGGTGAACACAAAACGATCTCTCCGCATCCCGCAATTGTTGCCGGGGTCGCAAGCATCAAAACGGTTGAAAAAAGCGGTGCCGTACCTCCCGGAATGTATAACCCGACGCTTTCGATCGCAACCGACTTACGCCAGCAAACAACACCGGGCGCAGTCTCTATCTTTTTTGGAATTTCGGTTTGCGCCGTATGAAATTTTTCGATATTCGATCGAGCGATCGCGATCGCGTCACGCAGATCGCCCGAAATATTTGCTTCAGCTTCGCGGAATTCTTCTTCTGTGACGCGGAAATCATCAAGCATGACGCCGTCAAATTCTTCGGTGTATCCCCTCACCGCAATGTCGCCATTTGCCTTTATGTCGGTAAGGATCCCGGAAACGCGTTCGTCAAGTTTTTCGGTATCAAACGCCGGGCGCGCAAGTATCTCGTTCCAGGTTTGTTTTTTTGGGTAGTTTATTGTTTTCATGTGTTTGGGAAGCGTTGTAGGTAATACGCGATACGCGATACGCAATTCGCAGTACGCTTTATGCGGTTCTTCAAAGTTCAAAGTTCGAAGTCCAATTCCCTGTTGCCGATTACAAATCACGAATTACGAATTACGAATCGCGTAAAGCGTAAAGCGAATTGCGAATCTTCTATTGAATCATTTGTTCGATCGAAATAACCAGGATCCCTTCGGCACCTTCATTTCTTAGGTTTTCAGCGACCTCCCAGAATTCATTTTCATTGATCACAGAGTGAACCGAACTCCAACCCGTTTCCGCGAGCGGCAGAACCGAAGGACTCCGCATTCCGGGAAGGATCTCAATGATCCGCTCCAGGTTTTCATTTGGCGCATTCAGCAAAACATACTTATTTTGTCTTGCCGATCTGCCGGCTCTGATACGGAAAAGCAGCTTATCAAGAATTTCCCGGCGCTCAGCGTCAAGATTGGTTTGGGTTATCAGAACCGCTTCAGATCGCATTACGGTTTCAACTTCTTCGAGGCCGTTTGAGAAAAGAGTGCTTCCTGAGCTGACGAGATCGCAAACCGCATCTGCCAAACCGATCGAAGGCGCTATTTCGACCGAGCCGCTGATCGTATGCAGTTCCGCGTTTATATTATTTTGCTTGAGATAATCGCCAAGAATGTTTGGGTAGCTCGTCGCGATCCGTTTCCCGTTAAGATCAGAAATGTCCTTATACTCGACTGATTTTGGCATGGCGAGAGACAAGCGGCATTTACCAAAACCGAGCCGCTCTACAATATTTACGTCGCAATTTTTTTCCGCCAAAACGTTTTCGCCGACAATTCCGATATCTGCGACCGAGTCTTCCACGTAGTTTGGAATGTCGTCGTCGCGCAAAAAGAAGATCTCCAGCGGAAAATTACTAGCCACGGAACGGAGTTTTCCAAGACCGTTGCCAAAAGTGATTCCGCATTTCTTGAGCAGTTTTATCGAATCCTCGCTCAGCCTGCCTGATTTTTGTATCGCAATTTTAAGTTTGTTTTTCATTTTTAATGCACAAAAATAGCATGAAACTTTTTTTGAAGTTCACGCTTGGTTATAAAACTAATTTTTATCGAATATCAGATAGAGAAAGATTAGTTGGCGTGTATGGAATGCCAATGATGATGGTGGAATTGATTTGTGCCGGAGTAAATATTCATCGTGAGAACTATTAAAAACATATCGACATGCTTTTTGCAAGCAAACCGAAAAGTTTTATACTTGTTTTTACGGCAAAAATGGAAAACGACGAAGACCAGAAAATACTCGAAGCATTTGGAAAACGCGCTCAGCGTTGTTTCGGATGTTTTATCGCGTATCATTTCAAAGATATGTATTTGGGCGAAGACGCTTCGTATTACTGCGACTATTGTAAAGACGAAACGATGTTTCATTTTGACCAGTTTTCGAAATTATTAGACGTATCAAAATTGCGCGAAGCTTCCGGCGACCATCATCATTGATGAAAAAGAAAGTAACCCTCCAGATCAAAACCGCCTACGATTCTGAAACTGTTGTTCTCGAAGATGAGATCAGTATCGGAAGAACCGAGCTTGCCGATATAAAACTTGATGATCAGGGGCTTTCATCGCTAAATACCACGATCTTTCGTGATGAAAATGAGGTCGTGATCGTCGATGAAAGATCTACAAACGGAACTTTCTTAAACGGTAAGAAACTTGGAAGTGATCCCGTGGTTTTGTTTGACGGCGATGAAGTAACGCTTGGTAGTGAAACGACGATCACGGTTTCTATTGGTGAAAAAGCTGCAAGTGATCATTCGTCCGATAGGTCGCCGGACAAAATGCCGGATCGTCAGGAAAACAAATCGCCGGTAGCACGGTCGAATACCGCTCCAAATTTTTCGGGCGCAAAAGGTAGTCCAAAAACCAAACCTAAGAAAGAAACACCGATGGTTTTGATCGTTGCCGGCGGTTCAACATTTGCGATCATTCTTCTGGCACTGATCGGCGTTTTGGTCGCCGCATACCTCGACAGCGGCCGCGGAAGAGCAGGGAATTCACCGAAACCCCAAAGTAATCCAAACGCGGTTATCCCGATCCGTGTGATCGATCCGCTTGGCGGCCAAAAACAGGAAAATCTTGACGAACTAACACAATATTGGGAAGTTCAGGAAAAAGAAGTTGAAGCGGGAGATCTGGCGGATATCGCAAGCACTGACACAAATGTTCCCGAAGAAGAAAACTTCAATGTAAATGTGGCATTTTGGGAGAAGCAGAAATCAATTGCTCTGCAGGCGCGAAATGCCCCGACAGGTATATCGCCTCCAGGTATGAAAGTTCCTCCGGAGTTTAGTCAGGGATTTCAAAAGCAGGGCGCAAAAATTCGCCAGATGCAGCAAGAGGGTTATGTACTCCCGATGGATTTTGCAGATCTCGCCGAAAAACGGCAAGCGGGCGAACTTGTCGAACTTAAAATGGCCACCGAATACTGGGTTCTTGAGGTAGGCGGAAGTTCCTCGACCGGACCATTTTCGTCATTCAACTTCGAAAACGATATAAAGTCACCTGACATTACTCAGGGTTCAAATGATTTTAACGTTTTGCTCAAAATGGCTTCAAATTTTTCCGGCGTAAAATATGATATTGCAAATCCGGATCATCGACGCCAGATGAAAATTCGTCTGCTTCGAATGTTTCATCCGCGCGCAAAACCGATCCTTATGCGGATCGCGCAAGCCTATTACGGGAAGTTCAAACGTCCTTTACGCGTGACATCACTTTCGCGGTCAATGGAATATCAGATCAGTTTGAACAAAGGAAACCCTAATTCCTTTAGGGTGCGGGGAGCCGGAAGTTTGCCGCCGCATACCTCCGGCTGCGCATTTGATCTCGCGCGCAAACATATGACGGCTGAAGAGCAAAATTTTATAATGGAAACGATCGGCGCAATGGAGCGAGAGGGGATACTGGATGCTCTCATAGAAGGAAATCTAAATGCTTGTTTTCATGTGTTTATTTACTACGATGGGAAATCGCCGAATGTGTGATCCGTTAATTTGATCGAGGCAATTCGGTTTTTGGAGCGCATGTTTCGATAACAGCCGTCGTTATCAAAACCGGATCATCGGGCTTTTCGTTTTCCCCCGGCATTTTATTTATCTCTCTTACAACGTCCATTCCTTCAGTAACACGCCCGAATGCTGCGAATTTACCGTCGAGTCCTTCATAGTCGGTAAGTAAGATAAAGAAACTCGTTGAAGCGGTATTCGATTCTTCACCGCGCGCCATGGAAACGATATCCGGGACATGCTTTATAAGGTTTGGTTCGTCAGGAATTGTTCGCGCAGCACGCCATTTCATATCGATCGAGATATCCTTATTCGTCCAAAGATCACCTCCCTGGAT
>JBGTEI010000170.1:0-9299 GCA_041747875.1 Pyrinomonadaceae bacterium
GATCCGGAAGATCTTGGATTGGGGGTTCTTGGCCTGGGTAAACTTGGGGGGAATGGAATGGATTACGGTTCGGATCTCGACCTTGTTTTGATATACGACGATGAAAAACTTCCGCCGGTCGCAGGACTTACGCGAAAGCAATTCTATTCAAAAGCCGCAGAGATCTTTGTAACAGCGCTTTCGAGTTTAACGCGGGACGGAACGCTTTATCGTGTTGATCTGCGCCTTCGTCCCGACGGCAAAAACGGCGCGACGGCGATCGGTAAAAATGCTTTGATGAATTATTTAGAATCGCGTGCAGCAATCTGGGAATGGCTCGCATATGTAAAACTTCGTGGAATTGGTACTGCGGGCAGCCTGGCGAAAAATGCGGAAATTGAAGCACGAAAAACGCTTCATCAAGCGGCTTCGCTGGCAGACAAGACAAAATTAAAGGAAGAAACGTGGCGGATCCGCAGGCTGCTTGAAACGCAGAAAGCCACCGGCAAAAAGGGCGAAGAGATAAATATTAAGTTTGGCGAAGGCGGACTTCAGGATATATATTTTGCGATCCGTTATCTCCAGCTCCGGGATAATGTGCCGGATGACGCTGAAGATCGTTCGAGTCTTTTCTCTCTGCAAAAATTGCATAAAAACGGTTCACTTTCGGATGAAAACTTTACTGCGCTTACGGAAGGATATGAGTTTTTGAGCCAATTGGATCACGCTCTGCGTTTAACCCTCGGACGCGCAACCCGACTTTCGTTGGGAAACAAACAGGCATTAAGACTCCTGGCAGAAAGGTTGAAATACGAATCACCCGAAGTACTGCTCGAAAAGTTAACGTTCCACCGTCTAAATATCCGTTCCGCATTCGAAGCGATACTCGAAACCGAAGAGCTTGATTCGAAGTCTTAGTTTGGCAATACAAATGCTCCAAGATGCGGTTTATCAGTATTAAGTGTCGTTCGAAACGCGAGATCGAGTGAATCGCGAAGATTTTCAGGAATTACTATCGCATCGACAAATCCCCGAGCCGCCGCATACTTCGTATCAAGCTCTTTTTCGTATGTTTCGCGAACCGCCTCCATTTCTGCGAGCATATCTTCGTCGGGTTCCTTACCTTCTTTTTTCATCCGTTCGAGCATCGTTCCGTAGATCGCCTGAACCGCGGAATCGCCTTCCATTACACCCATTCGTCCTGTTGGAAGGGAGAAAATAAAATCGGGATCAAAACCCTGCCCGGCCATCGCGTAATAACCCGCACCTGAAGCGTGATTGATAGTCAAAACAAGTTTTGGCACGGTAGTCGTGGCCATCGCTTCTACAAATCTCGCACCCGCGCGAATGATTCCCGAGTGTTCGGCGTCGGCACCGACCATAAAGCCCGAAACATCCTGAACAAATAGGATCGGTGTATTATGACGATTGCAGTTTTCGATAAAGTACGCGGTCTTTTCCGCACTCTCTGTATAAACGATGCCGCCAAATTTCGGCGGTTTGTCTTTTCGCGTCACCATCCCGCGATGATTCGCGATAATCCCAACGTGTATTCCCCGAATTCTCGCCGTTCCGCAGATCATTTCCTTCGCGTAATCCGCCTGAAATTCATCGATCTTCCCTTCATCGAGAATACAACCTAAAACTTCGCGCATATCGTACGGTTGGCGATGATCTTCAGGCAGAATTTCGTAAAGCGATTCCGCTTTATTTTTTGGTTCTTTTGGTTCTGTGATCGAGACATTTGATTCAAATTTAATTGGGAGTTCGGTTACTAGTTCGCGTATTTTATCGATACACGCCTGCTCGTTTGCAGTGCGGTAATGCGCAACGCCTGAAACCGCATTGTGGGTAAATGCTCCGCCAAGGGTTTCGTTATCGATCGTTTGACCGGTTGCGCCCTTAACAAGATTTGCGCCGCCTAACCCCATAAACGAGGTTCCTTCGACCATCAATATGACATCCGAAAGCGCCGGAAGATAAGCGCCGCCCGCGACGCACATTCCCATCACTGCCGAGATCTGCGGAACTTTTAAATATCTGCGCATGATCGAGTTGTAATAAAATATCCGCGCTGCGCCGTATTGTCCGGGGAAAACACCGCCCTGATAGGGCAAATTCACCCCAGCCGAATCAACCAGATAAATTATGGGCACGCGATTCCGCATCGCAATTTCCTGCGCGCGCAGAATTTTCTTGATTGTCTCGGGATACCATGCACCCGCTTTTATCGTCGCATCATTTGCTATCACCACACATTCTCGACCCTCGATCATCCCGATCGAAGTTACAACCGCTGCCGCCGGAGCTTTTCCATCGTATTCGTCATAGGCGATAAGCAAACCGATCTCCTGCTGAAAAGAATCCTTGTCAAATAAAAGATCGATCCTTTCGCGGGCGGTCAACTTCCCTTTTGAATGAATTCTAGCAATTCTGTCGGTACCGCCGCCAAGTTTGAGTTTCTCTTCAAGACGAATAAATTCATCGCTCAATTCACGGAGCCGCGTTTTTTGTTCAGTTGTTTTCATTAGAAATCTTTAGTTTATTATTGCCCGTATCGTTTTTGGTTTTGAGTATCTTCTTCGTTTCCTTCTTCGCATTTCCCAAAGAAATACTTAATCGCCAAAGATCTGAAACTAATTTCAGCCTGGCTTTAACAGCTTTGGGAGACATATCAACTTTCATTTTCCAACTCCATCAAGCTCTCAATATCACCAAGATCTTTGTGTCTGCCGCTGATCTTTTTCATAAAAATCAGGCCCTCGACCGAAACCGTCCAGACGTGGTCATTCTCGAAATCAATTTTTTGTTTTGCTTCCCAGACATCTTTCAGACCTTCGGTAAAAAGCAAGAAGTCTATTGTATAAAGCGTTGTTGAATTTTCTTCGATCTTTGAGATGCGTCTGATCTCTATAATTCCCTCGTTAAATGAGAGCGGTAATTCCTCCCCGGAATAACCCAACCCTTGAGCGATCTTCCAAACCCTCGGAAGATCATCTGGCAATACGATCAGATCAATATCGACGGTAGCACGCGGAACACCATGTATCGCGAGCGCCCAACCACCACAAACCGCGTATTTGGTACGAGTTTCATTAAGGATCGCGATCAACGTTTGAAATTCATTAAAAATGTCGGTCATTTCTGCGTTTGGTGATCAGCTGCCGGTCCCACGTTCGGCGGTCAACATCGCTTGGTTCCGCGACAAACACCTGATAAACACAAGACGTTTACAATTTCTTTCTCGTGAGAGTCAATACTCTAAAATATCACAGCAATTTACGCTAAACCAAAGACTCATAAGTCTCAGATTATACGCTGCTTTTTATTCTACCGTTTGCGAGTGTGATACGCCTTTCCGCCAGCCGCATCGCTTCGGCTTCATTATGCGTAACATAAATAAATGGGATCTTCGCGCGCGATTGAGCGAGTTCGACCTCGTCAAGAAGTTTTGCACGCGTCTCTACGTCAACTGCCGAAAGAGGTTCGTCCAAAAGAACTATTTTGGGGTCACTTGCCAGCGCCCTCGCCAGCGCCGTTCGCTGCTGTTCGCCGCCTGACATTTCTGCCGGAATTCGGTTTTCCAAATGTTCGATCCGAAAAAGCTCGAGCATTTCCCGGACCTTTTTTGGTTTTGCTGTTTTGTCCGGGATCTTTGCGCCAAACGCTATGTTTTGCGCAGCAGTAAGGTGCGGAAAAAGTGCGTAGTCTTGAAACACAAAGCCTACTCTGCGTTTTTGAATAGGGACGTTGATCCTTTCTTCGGAGTCGTAAAAAACATCCGTTCCAAGCGTGATCTTTCCGCCGTCAGGCAATAAGATTCCCGCGATCAGTCTTAACGTCGTTGTTTTCCCTGCACCGGAAGCGCCCGCGAGCACCGTAATTCCGGCATCCGCAATAAAATTCACGTCCAGGGAAAATTCTTCTTTTCCTTTTTTGACGAATTTTTTTTTGACATCAATCTTCAGCATTTTTATCCGTAGACGTACGAACGGCTTATCTTATTTGTCATATAAACCGCAAGGATCGAGATCGCGGTTAAGAGCAGCGCGAGTATTTGTGCCTGTTTATCATCGCCCGACGCGACTGCCTCGTAGATCGCCAGCGGCATTGTTTGAGTCTTCCCCGGAATATTTCCGGCGATCATCAGCGTTGCACCAAATTCTCCAAGCGCACGCGCAAAACTGAGGATCAATCCGGCAATAATTCCGCGTTTCGCAAGCGGCAAAGTGATGCGAAAAAACGTTTCAAGTTCGCTTTTTCCAAGCGTATATGACGCGATCTCATAATTCGGATTGACGCTTTCGATACTCGCCCTCGAAGCGCGGATCATCAGCGGAAGCGAGACGATCACCGCTGCGATAACAGCTCCCTGCCACGTAAAGACAAAACTCCAGCCTGTAAGATCGTAAAGATAACTTCCGATCAGCCCGCGTCTTCCTAGCAAAATTATCAAATAGTAACCTGTAACAGTCGGCGGAAGAACAAGCGGCATCGTAAGGATCGCGTCAAGAAGCTCTTTTCCGCGAAAATTGCGCTTTGCTAGCAGGAATGCAAAACCCAAGCCAACGACGCCAACGATGATCGTCGCGCAAAAAACTACCAGCAGAGACAATTGAAGTGCCGACCAGATCATTTTCTCACCGCCGCTTTAAACCCAAATTGTCTTAAGATCTCCTGTCCCCGTTCGCTCAAAACAAAATCCACAAATTCCTGCGCAGCTTTTGTTTGTTTGCTTTCTTTTACAATGGCGATCGGATAAAGGATCGGTGAATGACTTTCTTCATCGGCTATGGCAATTTGGATCAAATTCGCTTCGGCCGATTTGGCATCGGTCCCATAGACAATTCCGGCGTCGACTTCCCCTCGCATTACGTAATCTAAAACCTGTCGTACATTTTCCGCAAAGATCAATTTTGTTTTTAGCTCGTCGCCTAATGAAAGGGTTTGCAATGATTCCAGCGCGTACTGCCCCGCGGGAACAGTTTTCGGATTACCGATCGCGATCCTCTTCACATTTACGGTTCGGAGGTCGTCAAATTCATTAATTTTCAATTTTGAATCTTTTGGAACGACCAAAACTATCGAATTCCCTGCTACATCGCGTCGTGTCGCCGGGTCGATAAAGCCGCCATTTTCAACCTCATCCATCTGTTTCCCGCCGGCACTCGCAAAAACATCTACAGGCGCTCCATTTTCGATCTGACGCTGAAGCGCCCCGGATGAAGCATAATTGAAATTTATTTTTTTTCCTGTAGCAGATCTAAAGGCTTTACCTATGGCGTCAAAAGCATCCTTAAGCGAGATCGCTGCGGAAATTGTTAGTTCCGCTGCCTCGGGCGATTCTTTGTTTGACGGCGTATCAATTCCACCTTGGCTACAGCCAAAAACCACGGTAAGGATCAAAAGAAAAATGATTTTCGCGCGTGTTTTCTGCAAATTTAAATCACGCCCGTTAAGATCTTTCTTTGATAATAAATGTCGGAACCATTCCGCCGCCGGATGAGACATTTGCGAGTTCGGTAGTAGAAAGACGCGTAAACGCCGAGCCGACCTTGCCGTTAAAGAGCAAAGGATCAAGGTCGACTAATTGCTCCTTCATAACAATTTCGCCGTTCTCATCAATAAACGGAAATATTTCTTTTGCGGTTTTTACTCGCTCCTGAACAAGATAATCACCCGTTTTAAGCGCGTGATCGATCGCTTTGTTCCATTCGTCTTCGCTTGAAACCCAACCGATATATATCCCATGTCCGCCGTAATCGTCATTTGGTTTTAATACCAATTTACCGGAATTCGCGCGCGTCCATTCGACCAGATCGATCTCTTCGTCGTAGAAAACCGTCTTTTCATTCCGGAAGTTTCGGGTCCAGGGAACGTGTGCTTTTATTGTTTTGAGTTCGTGTTCGTCAAACAGATAACTAAAATTCTCATTGGTCAAAACGGCAAACATCGCCTTTTTATGCAGTATCAAAGCACGATAGCTATTTGCAACACATACGACACCGGCACGATATGCATCAAGCAATGCAGGATATTTGTCGACGATCGGCATATATTCGCGCACTAACAACCGTCGGTAAACAATATCGATCTCATCATCGCCGCATTTTAAATGCGTTCCTGTAAATTCAAGCTCGTCCGGTGAACAAATGATCGATTTGTAGCCATTGGATTCAAAATATTCTTTACAAAGATTGAACTCTTCTACGGTCGGCAGATCTTTCAGATCAACGATCGCGATCGTCGGCTTTTTAGAGATCTCACCACCCGAAAATTCCTTGTAGCAGGATAATAATGTTTCGAGAAGCTTTGGACGACCGTTTAATTTTTCAACCTCATAGGTTTCGCTGAATTTCTTCATCAAAGGAAGGCTCAAAAAAATATCACTTGCCGAATCTGCAAACGCAATACCTGCAGGACTTTCGCCGTTTAGCTCGACGTAGCTATAAGAATCTTCTGTCAGAAATGAATCTAGTCTCGAAGTCGGCGAAGCCTGGCTGTATTTCGGGTCGATCGAGACGAGGTCACGTTCGATCTCGGTCACGCCAAGTTCGTCTAACAGAGCATCGCTGTTTATCGCAGCATCTTTTACTTTTTGCAGCGTCCCGAATATTGTCTCGCAAATACCCGAAACGCGATTCCAATCCGATTCAAGAACAAAATCCGGACGCAGATACGGGGAAAGTCTTCGGCCGCCAAATATTAAACGAGCTTCTTTTAATGCGTCATCCAGCGCTTTTAAAGACGTCTGTGTTAAAACCTCGTCTTCCATTAATTTGTGGTAATGATCAGTCGCCTGTTTCAAAACCAATTCGCGTTTTGCTTCCATGTTCGTTCCTCGATCCCCTACTTATTCGCCGCTGCCTTACTATTTAACCATTTTGCCCAACGTTCCATCGTCGGCCGCAGTGGCTTAAACAAACGCCCGCGCCATGTGTTTTCTGCTTCTTTTTCACTCCATTCACGGAGATTTTTCTGCGTGTATTGCTTCACTTGCGCTTCAAGATTGCCTTTCTTCACTGAGTGCCGAAGCGTCATATAATAATGCTGACCGATCAATGAAAAAATAAGCCCAGCCATATTGCTCTTAAATGAAGTCTTAGCCATCCAACGCTTGAAGAATCCTTCGGTCGGCTGGAGAAGTGCGCCGAGCGAGATCTCCATCCACGCGGGCTTATTTTGCATTTTCGGATGGTAAAGCCCGGGAAGATCACCCTGCAGCTGAACGTCCATTTTCTTGAGCTGCGGATTCGAGATGAAATCTACTATCTTTAGGCGGTCAAGTCCGCGGCGGTGTTCGATCGGAATAAATGTTAATAGTTTATGAATGTTTTCGTCGGCCTTTTTTGGAAGATCGAGCGTTGCTTCATTATCGATCTTTATCTTTCGGGCTTCAATTGGTTTTTTACCTGCTGTTTCGATTGCCATAAAATTTACTGTTAAAAAATATTATTTCGTTACTTATTTACCACATATCGTCGCACATTTGTTGCACGGAAGCGACACATCTAAAAGTTTAATCTACAAATATAAAGCATTTTCGGCTCTAAGGTAAGCGGCACGAACATTGCATTGTATATTCCCCGGATGGCAAAACAAAAAACGCTTGCAAAATCAGTAAAAACCGAAGGAATCGGTCTGCATACGGGAGTAGAGGTAAACTTAAAACTCAAACCCGCGCCGCCAAATACCGGTTATATCTTTATTCGAACCGATCTTGATAATTTCGAGATCCCGGCAAGCGCAGAATATATTTCTCATTGCAGCTATGCGACCACGCTCCTTCGTAAAGGCGTTTTGCTTTCCACTTGCGAACACCTGCTGTCCGCATTACGCGGGATCGGTGTAGACAATTGTTTTATCGAGCTCGACAACATCGAGATACCGATAATGGACGGCTCGTCAGAAAATTTTATCGAGCTTATCGAAAGCGCCGGGATCGTAGAACAAAATGCGGCACGCAGATTTTTTCGAGTTAAGGAGACTGTTGAATTTGTTCAGGATGATAGAAAAATGTCGGTTTCGCCTTCCGAAGCCTTTGAGATCGAATGCGTTATAGATTTTGCCCATCCTTTTATCAACAAGCAGGCATTTCATTTTATTCTCGACAATGGTTCGTTTGGACGTGAGATCGCTTCGGCGCGGACGTTCGGCTTTACGCAGGAAATAGAAATGCTTCGCAAAGCGAATCTGGCGCAGGGCGGTTCGCTAGATAACGCGATCGTATTGACTCAGGACGGAATGCTCAATGAAAATCCTCTTCGTTTTAAAGACGAATTCGTCAGACATAAGATCCTCGATATCATCGGTGATTTTGCGCTGCTCGGAATGCCGATGCTTGGAAAGATCACGGCTGAAAAGAGCGGACACTCGGTTCATGCATCGATGATGAGCAAACTTCTCAAGACCGAATCAGCGTGGGAAATTGTTGAATCTCAATAACCCGCGATTTTTTGTTATAATGCTTTCATGGCAAAATCGGTAACCAAAACCCAAGCGGATCCGTCTGAGGTTATGGTAAAACGCGTCTATTCCGATTCATCTATCGAAACTGAAAAAGATATACTCGCAATTGAAGAACCGCTTGAGATCCGTATTGCGTTCTATACAAAAGGAAGGCTTGAAACACGTGCCATTTCGATAACGATGCGCACTCCCGGCGATGATTTTTATCTTGCAGCGGGTTTCCTCTTTACCGAAGGAATTATTAGATCCGCAAAAGAAATAAGCGATATAAAGTATTGCGGAAAGATCGGTCAGCCGCAGAATACTGTTCGAGTCGACCTCATTAAATCTACGTCGATCGATTTTAAGAAACTCGAGCGTCATTTTTACACAACCTCCAGCTGTGGTGTTTGCGGTAAAAGCTCAATTGAAGCATTAAGTACGGGCGCACAACCTGTTGCAATTAATGGCTTTCGGGTTAGCAGGCCGTTTGACATTCATTTGATGCCGGAGTTGCTCAGAAAATCGCAATCAGTTTTTGATGAAACCGGTGGATTGCACGCAGCAGGACTATTTGATCGCGAGGGAGAACTTATTGATATCAAGGAAGACGTCGGACGTCACAATGCCGTCGATAAGCTCATCGGAGCCCAATTGCTTGAGAAGAATATCCCGCTTAATGATAAGATCCTATTCTTGAGCGGAAGAGCCAGTTTTGAACTTGTGCAAAAAGCTGTCATGGCCCAAATCCCCATTATCGCCGCGGTTTCTGCACCTTCGAGTTTAGCGGTGAGTGCTGCAAAAGAGTTTAATATTACCCTTTTAGGGTTTGTACGGGATCAAAAGTTTAATATCTACAGCGGAAGCGAACG
>JBGTEI010000171.1:0-4718 GCA_041747875.1 Pyrinomonadaceae bacterium
CAGCGCGTGTTGCCGGAATTTGCAGGAGAGATCGCGCAGATACCACCAATGTATTCGGCTAAAAAGATCGACGGGCAAAAACTTTACGAACTTGCGAGAAAAGGCGTCGAGGTTGAACGAAAAGCTGTAAATGTGACAATAAGTGAGCTTGAAATAATTGATGAAAGATTACCGGAAGATTACCCGGAATCACACGAATTTCGGATCCGGGTTACCTGCACAGCCGGAACATATATCAGAACGCTTGCCGAAGATATCGGCAGAAAGATCGGTGTCGGCTGTCATCTTTCAGAGCTCCGGCGAACAAAAGCAGGAAAGTTTGATATTTCGCAAGCCGTTACGTTAGAACAACTTGAGGAAATAGTTTCCCGCGGCGAACTCGATGAAATTCTCGTTTCGATGAACGAAGGAATATCGCATCTCAACGAAAAGATCCTTAACAAAAACGAATTAAAAGATATCGCGCACGGCAAAAAGGTGGATGCAAGCTTTGAAGGCGAAGGCGTTCTCAACATTAGACTGACGGACGACGCCGGCGAGCTCGCAGCGATCGGAATATACGATAAAGAAACCAAGCAAATACAGCCCCGGATCGTCTTTCTAAACTAGAAAAACGAGGACGATTATGACAAATCTTTTGCTATTAACGCTTTCATTTATAATGCTTTTTGGCAATTTCACGAGTGAGAAAAATTCCGCATTGAATATGACGACCGAACCAACAAATTTCGACGTTTCAATGCTTTCGCCCGCCGGGCAGGAAGCCTATAAATCGATAAAAGAAGCGGCAGCATTTGAAGGAACCCACGTCGGGATCGCCGGTACACTTTCGCAAAATATCGAAGCCTTTGGTGCTTTGTTAAAGGAAATACAAGCAGACGCCGCATTTAAGGCGATCCTCAATAATGGATCAAACGCCGGCCAATTATATGCTTTGAGCGGACTGTATTTTACCGATCATAAATATTTTCTGGCTGCCGTAGAAAAATATAAAAACAACGAAAATCTTGTTATGGAGATCAGCGGTTGTCTCGCGACAGATAAGAAAATGTCTGAAATTGTTGAATCAAACAGCAAAAATGTGGCTATAATAAAGCCAACTGAAATGATCGAGGCTTTTTGGAAATCGAATGCCAATAGTTACATACTCGATATTTCTCATGGCGGATATCCCGCGACATTTAAGCATTTTGCGGAAAAGACAAAATAGAACAAAATGGCAAAAAAACATATAGCACTAGGAATTGGCGGCGCGATCGGCGCAACAATAGCCTGGAAACTCGCGACCCGCGCGGCAACCGTAAATTTTGAAGATTATGCCGATCAGATCAAGCACGCGGAAAACTCACATTTTATAGAAGTCGACGGTATGGAGGTTCACTATCAGGAATTCGGCGACCCTAAAGCTCCGAAACTGATCCTTATTCACGGCTTTACCGCTTCGACCTACGTTTGGAATACAACTGCACCGAAGTTTGCCGATGAGGGTTTTCACGTTATTGCGGTGGACCTTATTGGTTTTGGGTTCTCGGAAAAACCTTCATGGTTTGATTACAAGATCGCTTCGCAGGCGCGTATGATCTCGCGTTTGATGGATCACCTCGGAATCGGAAAAGCGACACTGATCGGAAACTCATTTGGCGGAGCTGTCGCATCATGGTTGACGCTTGATTATCCGGAGCGCGTCGAAAAACTCGTACTTGTAGACGCAGTGATAAATGACGAACCGAAACATAATGCCGTGTTTAAAGTGCTTGGTGTTCCCGGTCTTGGCGAAACTCTTTCACCATTTGTGATCGATTCAAGAGCATTTCTGAAAATTCGTATGCAGGGCACGTTGGATAAGACGAATCATCATCTGATCACTAAAGATCGTTTGGATTCCGTTTTGCGGCCGCTCAAAGCCGCCGACGCCCACAAAGCGCTGCTGACAACTGCAAGAAATTGGGACGCAAACCGGATCGAAGAAGACGCGCATTTGATCGGGCAGCCGACACTCGTCATATGGGGCGATCATGATACGGTGATCCCGATCGAAAATGGCGAAAAACTTTACGATAGAATTTTAAACTCACGTTTTGTTGTCTTTAAAGATTGCGGCCACGTCCCGCAGGAAGAAAAGCCGGATATGTTTACCGGAGTCGTTTTAGAATTTTTCCGCGATAGAAAAGGACATCTCGGAGCAAAAGATGGCGATGAAATGCAATTGAAGCAGGTTGAGGCTTAGCCGCGACATAGAAAAGAGTTTTTTCAATTAGTTGTTTTTAGGCGCCTTTACTTCAGGCGCTTTTTGTTTCCTCTTTGAAACGCGTTAAAATTCATACGTGAGCCTAACCGAAAAACTCAAAAATATTCCCACAAATCCCGGCGTCTATATTCACAAAGACGGCAAGGGCAAGATCATCTACATCGGCAAGGCGAAGAACCTCAAAAACCGCGTCAGGCAATATTTTCAATCGGGTAAAGGAAAAGGACGCAAGACAAACCGTCTGATGACGTTGATCGTTGATTTTGAGTTTATCGTCGTCGATAACGAAGTCGAAGCACTCGTCCTCGAATCCAATCTCATCAAGAAACACAAACCTCGATACAATGTCATGCTCAAGGATGACAAGCAGTATCCGCATCTGAAGATCACGAATGAGGCATTTCCAAAGGTTGTCATCACACGAAAACTTATCAAAGACGGCGCAAAATATTATGGTCCTTTTTTGCCGCCGAGTCTTGCACATAAAACCTTAAAGCTTATAAACCGAACATTTCAGCTTCGCACATGTACGATCGAGATCGACGGAAAACTCCCGCGTCCATGTCTCGAATATCACCTCAAAAGATGTCTCGGCCCGTGCGTCAAAGGACTTTGCCAGCCGGAGGAATACGAGCAAGCTGTAAATGATGCGATCCTGCTTTTAGACGGCAAGAATAAAGAGCTTGCCGGCGAACTAAAAAAACGAATGTGGCATTATGCCGAAAATCAGAATTATGAACTCGCTGCAAAATTCCGCGACATGTCTAAAACCGTGCTTGCACTTGATGATAATCAAAAAATGGCGACCAAGCCGGATCGCGACATCGATATTTTTGGGTATTACCGCGAATACGGCTCGCCGCGACTTGCGCTTCAGCTGTTTACAATGCGCGAAGGAAAGATCATCGGCAGACGCGAATTCTTCTGGGAAGATCTCGATGAGGAAACCTTTGACGCATCGGAATTTTTGGGTGAAGTGCTGACGCAGTTTTACTCGACCGATTATGTTCCGCTTGAAATAAATGTGCCGCAGGATTTTGAAGACCGAAAGATCCTCGAGAAGATCCTGACCGAAAGAAGAGGGCGCCGCGTTCACATAAGGATCCCCGAGCGCGGCCAAAAACGCGATATGGTTTCGCTCGTCGAGACAAACGCGAAGATCGCGTTTGAGCAAAGATTCCGCGTTCTAAAAACAAATACAAAGAAGATCCTGACGGAAATGCAGGAAATTCTTGAGCTTCCCTACTTCCCCGAGCGGATCGATTCTTTTGATATTTCAAATATTCAGGGTGCGGAAAATGTAGCGGGCATCGTCGCATTTGAAAACGGGAAACCGAACCGCTCGCAATACCGGCGATATAAAATAAAGACGATCGAAGGACAGGATGATTTTGGCTCGATGAAAGAAGCCGTTTTCCGCCGGTATCGCCGCGCAATCGAGGAAAAAACACCGCTTCCGAATCTGATCTTTATCGACGGCGGAAAAGGACAGATATCTTCAGCCGCCGCCGCGATGCGTGAGCTCGATCTTGAAGCGATCCCGATCGTCGGGCTTGTAAAACCGCCGAGAAAACACAACGAGATCTCGCATCTTCTCGTAAAAGGAAGAGAAGACGCGCCCGTCGAATTTGAACCGACCTCGCCAATGTTTCGTCTGATCCAGCAGATCCGCGATGAAACGCACCGCGTCGCCGTGCAGTATCACCGAAAACGCCGCGAGATCCGTGATTTCACGTCTGAGCTGACCGCCATTCCCGGTGTCGGTAAAACGCGGAAACTTAGGCTCTTGAGAAAATTTGGTTCGATCGAAAGGATCGCAAACGCAAACGTTGAAGAACTATCGCCCGTAACCGGAAAGAAAACCGCGACCGATATCTTTGAACACTTTGAAAGGCAGAGGAAACTGGCGGGAAAGGCGGGGGAACGTAATACGTAATACGTTGTTCGCGGTTCGCGGTTCGCGGGACGCGGTTGGTAATTCGTGATACGTTTTACGCGGTTCGCCAGTAGTTATTGGTTATTGGTTATTGGTTATTGGTTATTGGTTATTGGTTATTGGTTATTGGTTATTTCGAATACGCGGTTGATGGCTTATGGTTCAACGTAGGTCATAGGAGATTTGAAATTTGAGATTTGAGATTTGAAATTGTTGATCCGTAGTTCGGCTAAAGCCGAGAACCTTTTGATACTTTCTCCACGAGCTGAAGCTCGTGGCAATTTATCTATACAACCTTGAGATAAAGAACCCTATGAACTTCCAGTACAGACACAAAACACCTTCAAAACCTTCCGGCGAAAAAGCGCCGCTTTTATTGCTCCTTCACGGATTCGGCGCCGACGAAAATGATCTTTTTGGTCTCTCGTCATATCTTGACGAACGCTTTTTTATCGCGAGTGCCCGCGCTCCGCATCGATTGCCGTACGGTGGATTTGCCTGGTTTGAGCTCTACATTCAGCCCGGCCGCGTCGA
>JBGTEI010000172.1:0-3594 GCA_041747875.1 Pyrinomonadaceae bacterium
AGATGATCGGAGCATTTTTATCGCAAAGCGTATCGCCGGTTTGGGTTTCTTTAAGTTTGACGACCGCAACAATGTCTCCGGTCTGAGCTGAATCAACCTTCTCCAGCTCCTTTCCTTGCAGAACATTCAAAGAACCAAGTCGCTCATTTTCGTCACGTGTAGAATTATAGACGGTCGCGTCTGACTTTATGGTGCCGGAAACGACTTTTAGTACATTTATCCGCCCGGCGAACGGATCAGCGATTGTACGGAAAACGAAAGCCGAGAAAGGTTCGTCATTTGAATATTTTCTCTCAACCTTGTCGCCCTTCATATCATGGTCGGAATAACCGATCTCTTTCTCGTGAGTGGCCGGATTTGGTCCGAACTCGACGATATGGCCGAGCAGGGTCGAAAGCCCGACGAGATTTTCCGCGGAAACCGCGAAAACGGGACATAGTTTACTTTTAGCGATCGCTTTCGATAAGTTTGGAATCAGGTCTTCTTCGGACAAGGTTCCATCCTCAAAATACTTCTCGAGGAGTTGGTCATCGGATTCGGCTACGATCTCAATTAGTTTTTCGCGCGTCGAATCAACAAGGTCACGTTCCTCAGCAGGGATCTCGATCTCTTTCGCCTTTCCTGCATCGTCAAATTCATAAGCTTTCATATGGACAACGTCTACGACCCCTTTAAAATTCTCTTCCTTCCCGATCGGAAGCGTAAACGGGACTATCGACCGCGCAAACGAATCGTTTGCCGTTTCGACGGCGTGAGCAAAGTCGCCGCGCTCCTTATCGAGCTTATTGATCACCATAAAACGCGGGAGCATAAATTCGTTTGCATAATTCCACGTTCTTTCTGTCTGTACTTCGATCCCATTTACGCCGTCAACGACGACGATAGCCAGATCTGCTACGCGGCAAGCCGGTCGCGCATGTGCTACAAAAGCTGCATATCCAGGGGAATCGATCAAATTTATCTTCGAATCTTGATACTCGAGGTGGGCAAAATTATTGTTAAAGGTTATTTTCTTATCTATGGAGTCCTCGTCATGATCGGTGATCGTAGTGCCTTCATCAACTTTTCCCCAGCGGGGAGTTTTTCCGGCAACGTACAAAAGTGAACTGACGAGCTGGGTTTTACCTGCGTCGCCGTGTCCAATGATAGCTAAATTGCGTAATTTCTCTGTGCTAAATGCTTTCATGTTCGGCAAAATTCTCCTTTGTTAGTTTAGATTTCAATTCCAATACGGCGGGAGCCGTCAAAAATCGGCAAATGAATAAGGAAGTATTCAATTGATTGGTAAGAACCTAATTTAAACGACCACCAAGCGAATAGCAAGAAAAACTTTTGGGCAAAAAAGTAAGCAGAAAACGTTCTAAATGAGGCGCGCATCGTAAAAATGCAGCTTGCCCTTTGTCTTCAGCTGTATAAAGATATAGCGAAATCAGCATATAACGAGGATCTATGTTTCTGAGAAAACAGCTTCAAAAAACATTTCTAGTCGGTTTTATTGTTTGGACCCTTTTGCTTTCTGCAATTCCGGTGAAGGCACAGGACATCGTAGCGGTGTCCAGCATTACCGGCGGTTCAAGTGTATTCGTTTTTCGAAAGCCACGGGCGGCCAAGCAGAATTCCTTCGTTGCCCGAAAGAGTTCGAAAGCCAAACGAACGTCTAGTCAGCGAAAGGCTACAGTTAGAAAGGTTGTTTCCAATTCAAGAACGGTAGCAAGATCGAATAGAACTCGAAGGGATATCGACAAAGTAACTCCGCAGGCGTTTGCACAGATCGAGATCAAACGTAAATCACCGGAAGAAGCGTCGAAGATATTTGCCGGTCTCGCTGAATACTATTTAGATCAGGAAGACGATGATAAGGCCGTTCTCGCTTATGAGGAAGCTGTAAAACTAGATGACGCAAATAAAGATGCGAAATTGGGTTTAAGTGAAGTTTATACCCGTATGGGAGACGAAGCGCTTGAGGCCGATGAATTTGAAAAAGCTAAGCGATATTACGACGAAGCTATCAAGCTCGACGATAAAAACTCTTCTGCTTATGCCGGTCGCGGACAGTATTTTGATCAGAGTGATAATGACGATGAGGCAAAAGCCGAATACTTGAAGGCATTATCGATCGATCCGGAAATGACGCAGGTCAAGGCACCGCTCGGAATCCTGTATTTCCAGGAAGGCGAGATCGCAAAAGCTGACGAATATATGACTGCGGCCCTTAAAGGCGGCGAGGATAATGCTGAAACACAATACTTCCTTGGTTTGATTAGATACAAACAAGGAAACCGTGATGTGGAAGCAGAAACGGCATTAAGGAAATCGATTGCGATCGACGATACAAACGAAGATGCGCATTATTATCTTGGAGCCGTGCTCAATCGACTGGGACGACCGGTTGATGCAATTACCGAGTTTGAAAAATCGACAAAGATCGACGTGCAGTATGTCCCTGCCTGGTTTGACCTTGGCGTCGGATACTATAATCAGGAACGGTATGATGACTCGATAAATGCGTTTAAGCAGTCGGTCAAGTTTAACTCAAACCGTACGGATGAATTGAAGAAACTATTTGAAGAAGCGTATGCGAATTTGGCTGACGCGTACCGGCAGAAAGGTGATCTTGACCAGGCAATAAATAGTTATCGAATCGCAACGGCGAAGATAACGGATGATTCTGACCTCTATACAAATTACGGATTCGTGCTGGGTCAGAAAAACAAATGGAATCCGGCAATCGAAAACTTCGACAAAGCCGCAAAACTTCAACCCGATGCGATCAGCTATGCCAACCTCGGTTGGGCATATTTCCAGCGAGCGCTTTACGATGGTGAATTTAATCAACCTAAGAGCCGAATCGATGCGAGTTTAAGAGAGGCGAAAGCGGCATTGGTCAAATCGGTAAGTTTTGATGGCAATTTCGTTGCTGCACTGCTGAATCTCGGCGTTGTCTTAAACGATCTGGGTGAGCATCAGGAAGCTGAAAAAGCGCTTGAAAAGGCGAATAGTCTTAGTAAAGACTGGCTTCCGGCGATGAGCGAAGTTGGGATATCTTATTTGAAACAAGGGAGATATGATCAGGCTGTCAAACAGTTTAAGAAAGTACTTGATAAGGACAAGGATAACGTCTGGGCGCTTTACTACCTATCAGAAGCGCAGTTTCGTAACGGAAAGACGGACGACGCACGAAAAACCCAAAAGCAGGTGAGGCAGCTGAATTCGAAGTTGGCTGATCGATTAGAGACATTGTTCAGGTCTGCACGAACCTAGCGAGTATCTAGTTGATTTGAGAGTTGGAAGCTGAGAGGTTAATATCTTAGCTTCCATTTTTTATGACTAAACCATTCGAAATTGATACAAACGTTTCGCTTAAGGATCTTACAACTTTTAGGATCGGTGGCGAGGCTGCCTTTTTTGGGTGTGCGATTTCTGAATCCGATGTGTTTGAGGCCTTGGGATTTGCGGAGAAGAAGGGAATTGATGTTTTTATATTGGGTGGCGGGAGCAATATCCTCGTCTCCGACAATGGATTTGACGGATTGGTTCTCCAGATCGGACTAAAGGGTATTACAGAAGTTGAGACAGAAAGCGGGTGCATTTTGC
>JBGTEI010000173.1:0-3385 GCA_041747875.1 Pyrinomonadaceae bacterium
TCGATATCCGGCATAAGTTCAATAAAATTCTTCACATCGGCAAAGTATTCGCGAACTTTCTCGAGATTCGCTTTTACCTCGAATGTTTCGCTAAAATCGGCTCTTATTTTGAACATATGTTTTAATCTTAGGTCTAATCGATCGTTTGAAACAATAATGCGGGTTAACTCCAAAGAAAATACAGGTTCATATTGTGGATAAACTAAAGTGTTCTGCAGAACATCGGATACAAGAAATGTCTTCAAAATTTAAGAGATCACTTGAGGGGATATCCGAATCCGAAAAACTTCTTTAGATATTAAACCGTAATTAAGAAAATACAAAAAACAATATGAGCAATTTTGTTAAAAATAGCTGCCCGGCGTGCGGGTCAGATAAAAGAAAGAATTGGGAAGAGCTTGGCGCCGAGGAATTATTGCTGGTGAAGAAACTTCCGCGAAATACTGATTTTTCCGAACAGCAGCGAAAACAGCACCAATTTTGCGCGAAGTGTTGGCACGAATTTGTGCCTAATGAAGGAATCATCAGTGAGTATCGGACATAAGGCGGATCGATCAAAATGAAATTTAATGCAAAGGAATTTTTGGAAAGTCTTCCGCTTCCAGCAAACGGGAAATGGATAAATGGAGTTTGGGATGTCGAAGCGTTTAAGAAAAAGGGCGTTTCACTAGTCCTTTTTGCGCCCAGAGGTGCGGATCTTCAGACTTCGCATGATGAGGATGAGTTTTATTTTGTAATTAGCGGAAGCGGGGAATTAACGATCGATAACGAGAGGTTTTCCTGCGCCGTTGGTGATGCGTTTTTCGTTCCCGCCGGAATTCCGCATCGTTTTGAACAATTTACCGAAGACTTCGTCACGTGGGCAGTATTCTTCTAGCGCACTTTGTCCGAAAAGTGCTCCCCAATGTATGATTCGTAGTCTTTTATCGCCGTATTGATGATCTCAAACGCCTTTTCGCGCCCGTAGCTGTATGCGATCTCACACTTTTGAGTTTCGTTAGGCAAATTCTTATAAGTTAAGAAATAGTGCTCGATCCGCTCGAGAATTCCTTTCGGGAGTTCCAGAATCTCTTGATATTGTTCGAAAACCTTATCGCCGGTAAGCGTTGCGATGATCTTATCGTCTGCTTCGCCGTCATCTATCAAACAAAATCCGCCGATCGGTTTGGCTTTCAAAAGGATATCTCCGCGGGGAATATGGTGTTCGGAAATTACAAGAATATCGAGTGGATCACCGTCGCCGCCTTTGACCGGTTTCGCGTATTTCGCCCGCGCGAGTTCGGCTACGCGCTCACCGCAGAATGTTTGCGGGATAAATCCGTAGTTCGCCGGATAAACATTCGAGTATTGCTGCGGACGGTCGATCTGAAGAAACCCTGAGGCCTTATCTATCTCATATTTTACGGTATCCCGCGGTACTATCTCAAGGAACACGGTAACTTCTTCCGGGGCACTTTCGCCGTATGAGATCCCGTGCCAGGGATGTGCCTTATATTTGTAATTCATAAAAGTATTACTGATAATCAAACCCAATTCGAAATTTGAATTTATCAAAGCTGCAGCGTGTTAAGCAAAATGGAAAATCCAATAACAGATCCGATTGAAGTAAGTAAGGAGCAAAACATTGCCGTTATTAGCTTTATTCGACCGGAACTGAAAAATCCATTATCGATAAAAACCCTTGAAGCGATAAGATCCGCCTTTGAAACCTTGGAAAATGAACCGGAAATCATCGGAATTATATTTACCGGCTCGGGTGATACATTTGCCGCAGGCGCCGACCTGAACGAAGTTGCAAAACTGAACCACGAAACGGCGCGTGAATTTGGATTGCGCGGTCAGGATCTTTTCCAAAGAATCTCGCGTTCAACAAAGCCGGTTGCGGCCGCGATCGATGGATTTTGTATGGGCGGAGCCTTTGATCTTACACTTGCGTGCAGACATAGGATCGCGACTAAACGGACTGTATTTGCTCATCCGGGGGTAAATCTTGGAATTATTACGGGTTGGGGCGGAACACAAATGCTTCCGAGACTTATCGGAATAACGCGGGCGCTTGAGATATTTATGACAGGACGACGCGTAAACGCGAAAGAAGCACTAAAGATAGGCTTGATCGACCGAATTGAAACCAATCCAGTGTCCTATTCCGTATCAATGTTATCGGAGCCGGCGAAATGAAAAAATATCTGTTAATAAGTGCAGCGGTAATAATTCTCGGTGCGGGTTTTTCAGTTTATCTGATCCGCGGCGAAAATAGCGCAGGCATAAAACGAATTCAAACTGTTGCGAAAACGCCGACTCCGAATCCGATAGATGACAAGGTTGATCATCCGACGAGTGATCCTTATACCGGCGACCTTGCGAGATTTGATCGCGAAAACCGCGCTGAAAACCTTCAGATCGAAAGGGTCATGGATATTCTCGGGATAAAAGAGGGAAGTATCGTTGCGGATATTGGCGCAGGCGGCGGCTGGTTTTCCGTTATTGCTGCAAAAAGAGTTGGCGAAAGCGGGAAAGTTTACGCTGTCGATATAAATCAAGAATCACAGGATTTTATCGATCGCCGGGCGGAAAAAGAAGATCTTAGGAATATCGAAACGATTTTAAGCAAAACAGATGATCCACTTCTGCCCGATGCGGCGGTCGAAAGCGTGCTTATCCTCAACACCTACCACGAATTTTCCGAGCCGGTGAAACTTATGCGGAATATGCGAAAATCCTTAAAGCCTGGCGCGTTGATCGGGATCATTGATAGAAACGGGAAGGGGGATGACCATGGACTCGATTCTGAGAAAGTAATCGCAGACGTCAAAAAAGCCGGCTATGTTTTTAAGGAAACATACGATTTTGTTAAGGCCGGGGAAATGGATTATTTGGTTGTTTTTGAGGCAATAATGCCGGAATGACAATTGGTTTGAAAAGATTTAGACATTCGTTAATCCTTTTCCAGAAATTTCCGAATACCTGACTTACAGTCGTCCGTAAGTCGTGCAATTGCATTTACTTCCGCGCCTAAACGTAAAGCAGATTCAAACTCCATTGAGTCCATTTGATAAAGTAGTTTCTTAGAAAGCATTACCGCTGACCGGCTAACTTTTTCGTAGACAGATGCGTACTCAAGTACAGCCTCTTCAAAATTCTCATCACTGAATACTTTATTTATTAGTCCAAATTCCAAAGCTTCCGAAGACGAAAAATCAAACCCCTGAGTGATCAATTCAAACGACCTCTTTTCCGAAAGATTTCTCCGCAATATCGCCATTACCATTGCGGGAACAAATCCGATCTTTACCTCGGGATAGCCAAACCTTGAGGATTCCGCAGCGATCACGATGTCGCAGGCCGTAGCGAGACCGCATCCGCCCGCAAGTGCCCGACCGTG
>JBGTEI010000174.1:0-3727 GCA_041747875.1 Pyrinomonadaceae bacterium
CTCGCAGCAATTATATTGAAATCGTTGTCGTATATCGCAAAAACCGTATATTGAAACCGGAAGTCGTCCAGGACATTTTGTATTGCTGCTTCTGATAAATTTGGTAAGTTTTGCAGTCTTGTGATGAGAGAATCACTCGCATCTTCAAGTGAATCATCTACGGATTGTTTCACTGTCTGCTCAATAAGAAAATAAAAGAGCAAGGCAAACGTGATCAATACTAGCGCCAAAACCGCTGAATACCAGAGGGTTAATTTTGTTCTTATCGAACTAAACATTCTTATATTTTAGGAAGAGTTTATTCTGCAACTTCGAGAATATAACCGGCACCGCGTCTGGTTGTCAAAACGGGCGAAGTTACGCAGTTGCTGATCTTCTGGCGGAGTCTGTTCACATATACCTCGATCAGGTTTGAAAATGGATCAAACGTTTCATTCCAGACGTGCTCTGAAATTTCTTCACGTCCGATCACTTTGTCGGCATTCCGGGCAAAATACTGGAGCAGCGCATATTCTTTCGTCGTAAGTGGTATAAGTTCGCCATTTCCAAAAGCTTTCTGTGCATGTGTGTCTATTTCCAGTTCGCCAAAAGAAATTGTAGCAGGGATCATTTCACCGCGCGGTCTGCGCAGAAGGGCGCGCATTCTTGCGAGTAATTCGCCGAATTCAAATGGCTTTGTCAAATAATCATCAGCGCCGAGGTCTAATCCCTGGATCCTGTCTTCAACGGTATCTTTGGCGGTCAGCATCATTATCGGAATATTGCTGCCTTTCTCGCGGATCTCTTCACATATTTCAAAACCATTTTTTCCCGGGATCATGACGTCCAGGATCACGAGGTCATAATTAACAAGATCGATCTGGAAAAGCGCATCCTCACCGTTTTCCGATACATCAACGGCGTAGGCATTTTCCTTAAGTCCTTTTTGAATAAATCTTGCGATCCTGTTGTCGTCTTCAACCAATAATATGCGCATCGATTTTACCCCGCTGAGGAAACATTGAGCGCTATTATACTTTAAACCGGATCCCGGAGTATCGAAATAAGTGCAGTGTTTGTCGATTACTGATGGATAGGGTAATAGAAACTATTTCTTTTTAGCTTTTGGCTTGATGAATATCGAAATCTCATCCGGAGCCAATTCACGTGAACTTCCAACCGGGAGATTTCTGTCAGTAATGTGTCCGATCCGGCTACGGCGCAGTTTTACGACAGAATAACCGACCGCATCAAACATCTTACGAATTTGCTGATTGTGACCTTCGAGCAATGTGACCTCAAACCACGCGTTTTTCTTGGTTGACGGCATCGCGGTGACCTTTGCCGGGGCCGTTTTAAAACCATCTTCTAGTCTGATCCCGCGTCTCAAACGATTTATCGCATGCTCGTTCGGCATTCCTTTTACCTTTACTTCATACACTTTTGAGATCGTACGCGTCGACGAGACCTTATTGGCAAATGTGCCGTCATTTGTAAGGATTATCAGGCCCTCGGTATTAAAATCGAGCCGTCCGACCGGAAATAATCTGCCGTGACCTTTAACGAGATCCGTGACGAGCTTTCTATTTTCGGGATCCGAAACACTCGACAGATATCCTTTTGGTTTATTTACCAAAAAATAAACCGGTGTAATGTTTTCAAGCAGCGGATTGATCAATTTTCCGCTGACTTTTATATGGTCGTTAGCCGGATCTGCTTTTGTTCCAGGCTGAGTCACCGTCTTTCCGTTTACCGTTACCTGTCCGCTTTCGATCAACGCTTCAGCCTTACGCCTTGAGGCGATCCCGGCTTGCGCTATCAATTTTTGAAGTCTTTCCATTGCGTAGTATTAAATCACGAAGAGTAAAAATTTGCATTCGGCAAGCAGCTTTCCATCAGTCGTCGAGCGCAAGGTAATTCTTATGCGACGGCATTTCTTTCCGCATAAACTCATTAAACCGGAATACATGTCCTTGCTGAATTTCTTCGGCAGGAATCGACATAGCAGTTATCGGAATCGTTTCGCTCGACATTAACCGCATCCCGATCGACCAGATCGGCAAGCCGTCAGAATCCTTGTCTTCGATCAGACAGAAATGATTAACGTCTTCAAAACGGTAAAAATTACTGCGCTTTCCAAAGAATCCGTATTTATTGATCGATACGGTGTTTTCAACCCTATCGATAACAACACGTGCGATCGGGCCGCTTGATATGATCCAAACACCGCCGGCGATTCCACTCGCTGCTATAAAAAATGCGACGACAAGTTCCCACGTCTCGACCTCGTTCCAATTTGAAAACCCGCCAAGCGTTCCCCACAGCAGCATTCCACCAATTACGACAAAAAACAGGCCGAAGATCCACATGCATCCCGGCGCTTCGGTGATCTTTATCGTATTTACGGATTCTTCAACCTTCATCTTCCAAGATCTACTGGATCAGGTCTTCAAAGTCTTCAACGCTTGGCAATTCCGAAAGATCTTTGAGACCAAACTGGATCAGAAAATCTTTTGACGTGCCGTATTGCATTGGTCTCCCGACCGTTTCTTTACGTCCTTTTGAAACTATAAGGCGCTTATCGAGCAAGGTTTTGATAGATGATGCAGATTGGACGCCGCGAATATCCATGATCTCAGGAACCGTGACGGGTTGTTTGTATGCGATCACCGAAAGCGTTTCAAGCGATGCGAGCGAGAGCTTTGCCGACGGCTGTGTTTTTAATAATTCGCGGATCTCTTCGTGATGCTCGGTTCTGGTCGCGATCTGCCAGCCGCCGCCGATCTCTCTCAATTGCAAACCGCTTTCCCGTTCGTCATATTCCGACTTGAGGTGTTCGATCGCTGCGGTGATCGTCTCATTATCCTCCTGCAGGATCTTGATCAATTCGCGAACGGTGATCGGTTCGTCTGCAACAAAGATCAATGCTTCGCAAACTGCGACGAGTTCGCTTATTGAGCGTCGTACTTTTTCGTTTTCAGTCTCTTGTTCGGTCATAAGGATCGGTGTGAAGGCGGCAAGATCAGGTAGCCGGATCTAAATTCACTCTCAAAATTATTTCGCCAAACGTCTTTTTTTGCGTCAATCTTACGCTTTCAGTTCGGACGATCTCGAGCACAGAGATAAAAGCCAAAACCAATTCGTTTCGGCTTTTGATCTGTTCGAAAAATTCCAGTAAGTTGAGCTGCTTGTGCTCAAAAAGCCGCTTTTTCATGCTTGCGATCATCTGCGCCAAAGTCATTTCCTCGCGCTTGATCTCCATTTTTACTTCTTCTTTATGACGTTCAACGATAATTTGGAATTTCTCAAAAAGATCAAAGATCGTGGCCGATATCTCTAAATTATTGTCGTCTGATTCTATTTCGCCGCGCGTAAAGACTGCTTGCTCAACAGTAGCCCGCGACCAAAGCATCTCGGCTGCGTTTTTGAACTGCTGATATTCCAGCAGTCTGTCGACCAGTTCCTGACGCGGATCTTCGATCTCTTCTTCGCCTTCAAGCTTCGGATCGGGCGGTAGCAGCATTCTCGATTTGATCTCGATCAGTGTCGCTGCCATAACAAGAAAATCGGCAGCAACCGCAAAATCAAAGGTCTTCATCAGCTTGATATAGCGCAAATACTCATCCGTGATCTTGGCGATCGGAATATCGAAAATGTTTGCCTCTTCGCGCCTGATCAAAAACAGAAGCAGATCAAGCGGTCCGTCAAAATCGCCCATTTGGACGTTAAACTGATCGCTTGATTCGCG